>JAISLM010000176.1 GCA_031290855.1 Spirochaetaceae bacterium | reverse complement strand
GCGGCGTTTCCATGGCAAGCCTCCACGCCGCCGCCGGCAGGGCGCTCGCCGCCTACGAACAGGGCAGGGACGCAAACGTCTATGTTGAAACGGACGTTGACCCGGTGAGTATGCTGTAGGGATGAGGGAGCGTCCGTTTGTATACCAAACCGCTGACGGCGGCGGAGCGTAAACAGGCCGGGCATGCTCAGTGGGCGCCAGGCACCGAATTTGCCTGGCGTTGGGGAAAGCCGGTACGCTACATATAGTGCCGGTGTCAGACCCCGCAACGGCTGCCGACGGACATCCCGATACCGAACACACTCCCGCAATAATTTCGGATACCTCGTTGCTATCGGGAGGTGGCAGTCGTTTGAAATGAGCCTCCGAACGGCAAGCGCGAAGCGAAGGTTCGACGCGGTATTAAACCATACTTTGCGAATGAACCAGTTTTTCCAATTCGGGAGGTATAAATTCCACCTCCGAACAGTGAACCTCCCCGCCCTGAAGGGCGGGGAGGTTTATCGGCAAACTAGACACAGGGGCTTGAAAATGGCACGATGGGGTATGAAAACTGAAAAGACAGGCGCGGGGGCGGCGGAAGTTCCGGTCGAGGACTTGCGGATAACGGCGGCGCTGGCGCACCTTAACGTTGACGACGCGGAACTGGCGGCGGCCCTGCCCGCATTCCGCGATATGCTCTCTTACTTTGCCGCGATGCAGGCAGCGGACGCCGACACGAAGGCTTTCGGGGCCGGGCTGGCCGGGTTTTCCTTTTCCGGCGAGTGCGCGGGCGCCGCCCGCTTCCGCTCCGACGCGCCGGGCGCGGAGACTGCGGAGGACTTGACAGGCGCTATGCTGGATAATTCGGGCGAAAGGGACGGGCGCTTCATCGTCGTTCCCAATGTTTTATAAGTTAAGGCTGTTCCAAAACTTCAGTTTTGGGGAGACAAGCTTCGCTTGTCCAGCAACCTTTAAAAAACGCGGTTTTGCAAGGCTTTAGCATGAAAAACCGCAAGAGCCTGGCCCAAAACCGTGCGCTTTAGCGCACAGTCAATTAGTTTTGGAACAGGCTCAGTTAACATCGAGGATCTTATGATTCTGCCGGAAGGCTACGAAGACTATTTCAAAGAATGGGAAAGCAGGATCGGCGCGTTCATCGAATTCGCGCCGGAGAAGGCCGACGACGGGGCGGCGAGCGGCTCTGCGCTGTCGGCTCTGCCTTTCGCCGTCAAGGACAATATCGCTGTGAAGGGTTTCGGTTTGAGCTGCGGCTCGAAGCTGCTCGCGGGCCTTGCGTCCCCGTACACGGCGACCGCCGTGCGGAAGCTGCAGGAGGCGGGGGCGTCCGTGATCGGCAAGACGAATCTGGACGAGTTCGGCATGGGCTCGTCTACCGACAATTCCTCGATAAAGCGCACGAACAATCCGTGGGACACGGGCCGGGTGGCCGGCGGCTCATCGGGGGGCTCGGCGGCGGCGGTGGCGGCGGGGCTGGTGCCCTTCGCGCTCGGCTCGGATACGGGTGGATCGGTGCGGCAGCCCGCCTCGTTTTGCGGCGTCGTCGGCCTCAAGCCCACCTGGGGCGCGGTCTCCAGGTACGGGCTTGTCGCCTACGCCTCAAGCCTAGACACGGTAGGCGTGATAGCGGACGGCGTTGACCGCGCCCGCGCCGTGTTCCGCGTGATCCGGGGCGCCGACCCGCTCGACCAGACGAGCCGGGACGCGCCCGCCGCATCCGTGGCGCGGGACGGCGTGATCGGGGTGCTTTCTCCCGCCACCGTAGCCCGCGCCATAGCGGACGATTTCCCGGACGAGGTGGCAAAGGCCGCCGTCCTGGATGCGGAGGTCGAGGCGGCCTTCGAACTGGCGAAGGAAAACCTGAGAAAGCTGGGCTACCGGCTGGCGGAGGTCGAGCTTGCCAGTCTTAAGTACGGGGTGCCGGCCTACTACACGATAGCGACGGCGGAAGCGAGCGCGAATCTGGCGCGGTTTGACGGGATTCGCTACGGGAAGAGGCCGGAGCGGGCGGAAAATCCCGACGAGCTTGTAGACAAATCCCGCGACGCGGGCTTCGGGGCCGAGGTCAAGCTGCGGATTCTGCTGGGCACCTTCGTGCTGCGCTCCGGTTTTCAGGACAGGTACTACCTGCGCGCCCAGCGTATACGCGCCGGGATCAGGCGCGACTTCGAGAAGACTCTGGGCCCCTTTGACGGGAGCGGTGCGGCGGACGGCGGGCATTGCGCGGCGATACTCGCGCCGGTCTTCCCGGCACGGGCCTTCGGACGGGACGGCGCGGACGCGCTGTCGCCGTTTGCCCAAAAAGCCGCAGACCTGTACACCTGCTGCGCGAATCTTGCCGGTCTTCCCGCGCTCGCGTTCCCGGTATCGGCGGAAGGCGGCCTCCCGACGGGCGTCCAACTGCTGGGTCGTCCCTTCGGCGAGGAAACGCTGTTCGGGATAGCCGAAAAGTACGAGGCAGCGCACCCGTTCCCGCACCCGCCGCGCTTCAAACCGTTCTGGGGACGGGGCCTGTAAGGGGGAATCATGTATCAAACGTTCATCGGACTGGAAGTCCACATCCATCTTTTGACGAAGACGAAGGTCTTCTGCGGCTGTCGTTCCGCGTTTGGCGACGAGCCAAACACCAACGTCTGTCCCGTCTGCCTGGGCTACCCCGGCGTGATGCCGGCCCTCAACATAGAGGCTATGCGGATGGGCTGCCTCGTGGCGCGAGCGCTGAACTGCCGCATCCCGGAGAAAACCTGGTTCGAGCGCAAACAGTACTTCTACCCCGATATGCCGAAGAACTACCAGATCTCCCAGTTCGCCTCTCCGCTGGGACAGGAGGGCTGGGTCGAGATCGAGGGCGGCGGGATCAACAAGCGGGTGCGTATCCGCGAATGCCACCTGGAGGAGGACGCGGGCAAGATGATCCACACGGGGGCGGTATCCCTCCTGGACTACAACCGCGCCGGGGTGTCGCTTCTGGAAATCGTTACCGAACCCGACATGGAATCGGGCGAGGAGGCCGAGCTTTTCGTCCAGCAACTGCGCCGGGCCGTCCGCTACCTCGGCGTCTGTGACGGCAACATGGAAGAGGGTTCTCTCCGGGCCGACGCGAACGTGTCGATCAACCTTCCGGGACGCGGCCTTGGCAGCAAGGTCGAGATAAAGAACCTGAACTCGTCCCGCTTCATTAGGCTGGGTCTTAACTACGAGGTGAAAAGGCAGGCCGCTATGCTGGACGCGGGCAAAGTCGTCGTCCAGGAAACCCGCCTCTGGAACGAGAACCGCGATGAGACTGCACCGATGCGCACTAAGGAGAACGCGAAGGACTACCGGTACTTCCCGGAGCCGGACCTTCCGGCCTTTACGCCGGATGAGGCATTCCTTGCATCCGTGGATGCGGGGCTTGTCGAGCTTCCGCTTCCCCGCTCAAAGCGCGTCAAGGCGGACTACGGCCTTAACGACGAGCAGGCTTTCCTCCTCTGCGAGGAGAAGGCGTTTGCGGACTACTACGAAAGCGCGGTGAACGAGGCCTGTAAGCTCGGTTTGGAGAAGAAGGACGCGGCGGGCCGCGTCGCCAACAGGCTTTTGACCGAGGTGAAGCACATCCTGAGCCGCGAAAATATTGACGAGGCCGGTATCGGCACTGTAAAGCTCTCTCCCCGCCGCCTCGCGGAGCTTACCGCGCTCGTGGCCGGCGGGAATATATCGAACAAGAACGCGAAGCAGGCGCTGGAAGCGGTCTTTGCCGAGGACAAGGACCCGGCGGAGATCGTGAAAGAGCGCGGCTGGGAACAGATAAACGATCCGGCCCTGATCGCCGGCGCGGTGAAACAGGTATGGGACGCGGAGGCCGAGACGGTCAGGAGCGCCCGCGCCGCGATAGAGGCGGACAACCAGAAGAAGGTAAAATCGCTGACCGCCTACCTTGTCGGCAAGGTTCTTGCCGCCACCGGTGGGCGGGCCGCCCCGGAAGTCGCGGGGCGGCAGGTAGAGGCGTTGCTGCGCGGCACGGACTGAGCGCGGGCGCCCGGACGGGAGGAGAGAATAAATATCTACACGTTCATATTTTCGCCGTGGTTTTGGCTGTGCCTTGCTGTGCTGTTTACGTTAATCGAAATGCTATGCGCGTTCAACCTTGTAACTATCTGGTTCGCCATATCCGCCGTACTCATGGTATTCGTTTCGGGACTGACGGAACTTCTGTCGGCCCAAATACGCTTCAGGCTGCACGCCGGCATATTTTTAGGTATATCGATAGTCCTGCTCTGCTTCACCCGCCCCGTGGCGGTAAAGAAACTGCGTGTCGGCAGGGAAAAAACAAACGTGGACGCGCTTGCGGGCAGGGACGCGGTTGTGACAAAAGGGATCAGGAAGCACGAAAGGGGCGAGGTTAAGGTAAACGGACAGATCTGGACGGCAATATCGGAGAATAGCGAAGAGATCAAGGCGGGAGCGGAATGCACGATCCTCAGGATCGAAGGCGTCAAAGCCGTGGTAACAAAGAAATAGGTCGGCCTGAAAACAGATCGGGCTGTTAACATTTAGGAGGATATTAGGTATGTATTATGAAATAATCGCGCTACTTGTTTTTCTGCTTGTCGTCGTAATCTCCGGCATCAAGATAGTGCCGCAGTCGCAGGCCTGGGTTATCGAACGCTTTGGCGCGTACAACTGCACATGGGACGTCGGTTTCCATATCATGATACCGCTCGTCGACCGCATTGCGAAAAAGGTGTCGCTGAAGGAAGCGCTGTTCGACTACGCGCCCCAGCCGGTCATAACGAAGGACAACGTGACGATGCTGGTCGACAGCGTCGTGTTTTACCAGATCGCCGACCCGAAACTCTACGCCTACGGTGTGGAGAACCCCAAGATGGCGATAGACAAACTGACGACAACCACGCTGCGGAACGTCGTGGGCGAGCTCGAACTGGACGAGACACTCACTAGCCGCGACACGATCAACGGCAAACTGCGCACGATACTTGACGAGGCGACGGACGCCTGGGGCATCAAGATAAACCGCGTCGAAGTAAAAAACATCGACCCGCCAGATTCGATAAAGGACGCGATGGAAAAGCAGATGCGGGCCGAGCGGGAACGCCGCGCCGCGATCCTTTCCGCCGAGGGAGAGAAGCAGTCGTCCATCCTGAGGGCCGAAGGCGAGAAGCAGTCCGCAATCCTCCAGGCCGAGGCGCGTAAGCAGGTCTTGATACAGGAAGCGGAGGGCGAGGCGGAGGCGATCATGACCGTCCAGAAAGCCACTGCGGATGGCCTTGAAATGATAGCAAAGGTCATCGGCAAGGAGGGCGCGGTGAAGCTGAAAAGTTTCGAAACCTTCGAAAAGGTCTCCGACGGAAAATCCACCAAGATAATCATTCCCTCCGACCTCCAAAACCTCGCCGGCCTGGTAAGCGGCATCACGGAGCTAGTGAACAATTAACAACAAGGGTATAGGGGATAAGCGGGTAAAAAAACTTTTGACAGCAATTCCCGGCTATCACTGTTTATACCGTTCCGGCTGTTACGACGGTTTGGCGGCCCGAATGAACCTCCCCGCCACAAAACAGCGTCAAGCTGTTTTGCCTGACGTTCTACCGCCTTCTTAACCCCAAAAGGAAGGGATAAGGCGGGGTATCTTGTAAGCGTTGC
>JAISLM010000175.1 GCA_031290855.1 Spirochaetaceae bacterium | reverse complement strand
TCCTTTATCCCCCTGAGGCACTCCTCCATCCGTGCTATGTCTCCTTCCGTAACCTCCACTTCTTTACCCCTCCCAAGGTACGTTCTTTATATCACGGATTTTTAAATGACGTTACCCTGATGCCGGTCCCGCCTGTATTGAATTATTTCCGCGTCCGGGCTAAACTTCCCTGCAATCGAACCGTGTCTACATTATTCGTTGTCGCAAGTCCCATTGGCAACTTGCAGGATATAAGTCTCAGGGCGCTGGATGTGCTTAAGTCTGTTTCGCTGGTAGCGTGCGAGGACACCAGGCACACCCTCAAGCTATTGACTCATTTTGGCATAAGGGTTAGGCTGGTTTCGTGCAGGGCGGCTAACGAATGTAAGCTTGCCGCAAAGCTCACCGGGTGTCTGGACGAGGGGCAGGATATTGCCTATTTAACGGACGCCGGCAGCCCGGCTTTGAGCGATCCCGGCGCGGTTCTGGTGCGCTTTGCGGCGGACGCGGGACACAGAGTCGTCCCGATACCGGGGCCTTCGGCCTTTGCCAGCCTTGTCAGCGTGGCCGGCGCCGTTGACAGGCCGCTTGTTTTTGAGGGCTTCCTGCCGCCAAGGGCCGGTAAACGCCGTTCCCGCCTGAAGGAGCTTTTGAAGGCCGGGACCGCTTTTGTTCTGTACGAGTCACCGTTCCGTATTCTAAAACTTTTGTCGGATTTGTCCGAATTTGATAGTGGGCGTTATATTTGTATTGGCCGCGAGATGACCAAGCTGCACGAGGAATTCCTTAGAGGTTCGGTATCTGATGTTTTGTGTACTTTACGGCAGCGCCCGGAACAGAAAGGGGAATTTTCCGTTTTTGTTTCATCAGGGCCCCCAGGCGGGGGGATCCGGCAGGCGGATGCGGAGAGGCCGGCTTGAGGCGCCGGGGGTTTATGTCGCGGGCGCAGGGCGGAAACGTCCCAAATTCCCCTGTTGTTGAGCGGTTTTGCGGTGCTTACTGACGGTAAACGCCTTTAGGTTTGACCCTTATTTTTATTTAATACATTGTTGGTTTTTGCCGATAATTGATTTAGGTAGGATTTTAATATGACAATCGGAAGGACAGGTCCAATAGAAACAACCCGGCCCCTTAATGAAAGGGGACGTGTCAATGCGGCAGGTAAGGCTGCCAAGCCTGATGTTACGGTTAGTATTTCAAAGGAAGCATTCAAAAAAGCTGACTGGCTCAACGCGATAGAGCTTGTTTCCGCCGCCCCGGATGTACGCACCGACCGCGTTGCCGAGCTGAAGTCTAAAATAAACGATCCTGCTTACATTAACGAAATACTTTTGAACGGTACGGTCGATAAAGTTATTGACGTTTTATGGCCCGATGGCGGCGATACGCTCAAGCTCTAGTTTGCCCAATGCTCTTCTTTTATTGAATAAAATTCCGGGGATCACCTCGTTTGGGGCCTTGGCCCCGGTAAAAAAAGCTTTGGATTCGGGAAAGGTGGGGCACACCGGCACGCTTGACAAATTTGCGGAAGGCCTTCTTGTTATCCTTACAGGCAAGGCCCTTAAACTCAGCTCATTTTTTACAAACTGTAACAAACATTACGAGGCGCTTGTGCGGATGGGCGCCGAAACAGACACGCTTGACCCGCAGGGCGCCGTGATCGCCGAATCCTCGCCTCCGTCAAAAGCCACTCTTCAGGCGGCGATGAAACGTTTCCGCGGGCCCATAATGCAGAAACCGCCCGCCTTTTCGGCCATACACCTTGACGGTAAACGCGCCTACGAAATTGCCCGCAACGGCTTTCCGGTCGATATGCCGCCGCGCCCCGTTACGATTCACGAACTTGAGCTGCGGAGCTACGAGCCGCCCTTGGCAAGGATCAGCGTGTACTGTTCATCCGGCACCTATATCCGCGCACTGGCCCGCGATATAGCGCTGGCCGCCGGTTCGCGCGCCCACCTTGCCGCCCTTACCCGTACCCGCTCGGGCCCGTTCAGGCTGAAGGACGCGCTCAGCCTGAAAGACTGGGAAAACCCCAACCATGACGAGATACGCGGAGCGCTGCGTCCCTTGGACGAAACCGTTTTTGCCGGCCTTTCCATCCCCGTACGCCATGTTGACGAAGAAACGGCCGCCGCCATGCGCCTGGGCAAAGCGCCGGGCCGCCTGCTCCCTCCGCCGGAAGCTCACGAAACGCAGGCCGCGATCTTTTGCGGCGGCAGCTTTACCGCGCTGATTGAACGCAGCCGCCCCGGCCCGCCGAATCAGGCGGAAGCGGCCGGATGGCGCTATGTCTTTGTCGTGTGACTCGCCGCCGTACGGGAGCAAGCCCAACATCTTTCCCCGCCTCTACCGGCAATACACCGTCTGCCCAGGTTAACTGCTGATCGGGCCAAGTTGGCGCACCCCGCTTACCGGCATAATTGACACTATCAAAAATTCTTGATACATTTCTACTATAAAAATCAAATCATTTATAATATGGAGGTAGCTATGGCTATTAAACCCTTGTCTGATCGCGTTCTTGTTAAGGTTGAGAAGGCGGAGACTAAAAGCGCGGGCGGGATAATCATTCCCGATACCGCTCAAGAGAAGACCCAAACCGGAACGGTGGTCTCTGTAGGCCCCGGAACAGAGAAAGAAAAGGTTACGGTGTCGCCCGGGCAGAAAGTGATGTACGACAAGTATGCGGGCACTCAGGTTAAGCTGGACGGTGTAGAACACCTTATCGTGAAAATGGCGGACATAGTCGCCGTCATAGAATAGGCGGCCGCCTGTAGTTTAAAAAGAACTGCCCGCCGCAGGCGAACCCGCGGCGGGCAGTTCTTTTTTCCTGAGTTGATACGCCGGCCCGGCCTCAAGCGATCTTCCCATTAGTACTTTTGTTCCTTGACATCCTTGCCGGACACGTCCACGCTGTCGAAACTTGCCATGTTGAGAGAGCAGGCCAGCGCGAGCTGTACGATGAAGCCGCCGATCACCGCGCCCGTCCCCTCTCCGAGGTGCATTTCCAGGCTTACGATGGGGGCAAGATTTAGTGCGGACAGCACGACCTTGTGACCGGAGACCTTTGAAAGGTGTCCCGCAAACAGGTAATCCGTGATCTTCGGATTCTTCATGTACGCCATGTAAGCCGCCGCGCTGACCGGGAAGCCGTCCAGCACGCAGGCAATGCCGCGGCCCTCCAGCCCCAGGATTAAGCCCGCCATCATCGCGAGGTCGGGAGCGCCAAGCTCCTGCAAGATCGAATCGGCGTTTTTCACCGGACGCCTCGCTATCACGCCCTCCTTGATCCGGCGCTTCTTTAAGGCAAGCTGCTTGTCGTCCAGGCCGGTGCCCCTGTCGATTATCGCGTCCGCGTCCATGCCCGCCGCTATCAGCAGGGCCGCCGCCGTACTCGTGTTACCGATACCCATATCTCCGACGGCCACCATGTCGTAACCCCGCTTTGCCGCGTCCTCCGCCAGTTCCCGGCCTTTCTTGAGGGCGTCGGCGGTTTCCTCCTCGGTCATCGCGCTTTCCTTGCAAAAATTCCTGCTGCCGCGGGAAACCTTCGCCCTGACAAGGCGGTTTTTCGCGTTCAGCGCGTCGTCCGGCGGAAAGTCCCAGTCGATCCCGCTGTCCACGAAGACCACTTCCCAGCCGGTAGCGTCCGAAAGCGCGTTGATACCCGCGCCGCCCGACAGCATATTCATCGCCATCTGAAAGCTGACCTCCTTGGGGTAAAGGGAAACGCCCTCCTCCGCGATCCCGTGGTCGCCGCCGAAGACATAGACGCCCTTCTTTTCGATTTTGGGCGGCGCCTTCCCCTGAATCGCCGCCATCTTCATACAGAACTCCTCAAGCTTCCCCAGGCTGCCGCGCGGCTTGGTAAGGTTGTCCAGATGCGCCTGCATCCGCTCCAGTACTTTTTTTTCTTCCATAAAAATTGCTCCTTGTCGTGATAATTGTTAGATTATCACTTATTGCCCGCAGTAAGGCAAGCGGTTTGTCCGTACCCGCAATTCATCCGGGAAAAAAACAGGCGTAGGGGTCTGACCCCATCCCGACTTAAATTGTTTCCCGGTAATGATTTAGAGCGATGAACAATGAGGGGTGAGAGAGTGTGTGTGCCGAGTCTGCCGGGGGATGGCGGCTTCCGGGAGGAGGCTCCCGCCGGCCCCCGCCCCGGAAGCCTCCCGCCTTATCCCGCCGCCCTGCTTCCGGCCCTCCCACCGTTTACCGTGTCAAAATGCCCCGGATTTTTTTTGAAAAACTTAAAAAAACAGGCGTAGGGGTCTGACCCCATCCCGACTTAAATCGTTACCCCGTAATGATTTAGAGCGATGAACAGTGAGGAGAGGGCTGCCGAGTCTGCCGGGGGATGGCGGCTTCTGGGGGAGGCTCCCACCGGCCCCCGCCCCGGAAGCCTCCCGCCTTATCCCGCCGCCCTGCTTCCGGCCCTCCCCCCGTTTACCGTGTCAAAATGCCCCAAGAATTTTTTTTTGAAAAAACTTAAAAAATCTGTAGATTAACTTGATGCCCCCCCCCCCCCCCCCGTGCTATAATGTAGTATATACAAAAGAGAAAGCCCCGGAGCGGCGGAATTTCCTGGCGGGAAGACGCCGGACCGGGGCTCGTGTAAGCGTATGAATCCTGCCACGAAAGGCCGGGCTTTTCAATACGCTCACCTACTTTTTTGTACACGTCCAGGCCTGGCCCGGACGAACAATTTTTTAGGAGGACTCTATGAAAAAACAGGGTCTAATTTTAGGGTTTGCCGCCGCTTTGTTTGGCGCGGCATTTATTCTTACCGGCTGCGAAAGCCCCACCGACGGTTCGGCGGGCGCGGCGGGCACAATCTACCTGTCGGGAAACCTGACCGGCGAGGGCATACAGGACGCGCTTGACAGCGGCGCCCCGGTTGTGTTCGCGGGCGTTACCCAGACTAACGACTTTGTCATCGTGCCGGCTGGCCGGGGCGTAAAGCTGGTCGGCGATGCCGCGTTTACCGTGGGTGCCAACGCCACCCTGGTTCTGGAAGACGCCGGCTCCGTCGCGGGGGACGGCAAGATTTCAAGCTCCGGCACGGTAATCGCGCCTAGCGACCTGGCGGGCAAGGTGCCGTCCGGCACGGTTTTTTACAAGGCGATCGGCGATATTGAAAGTACCGACACTTATGTTGCGGTGAAGGGCGGCCTGACTATCGGCGCGGGAGATGACGAGCTTGCCATCTCCAAGCTTGCCGCCCTAACCGACCTCTACGTCATAGGCGACCTTACCCTGAAGTCGGCGCTTTCAGGGACGCCGACAATTGCCGTCAAGGGTAACGTCACGGTAAGCGAGACGCAGGGGCTAGGCGTCAACTGGATTATTACCGGCGACCTGACCGCCACCAAGACACCCACCACAGGCGGCGCCCTGAAGGTCGGCGGAACCGCGACTTTCACGGAAGCCCTTAGCGCAACGACGCTTGACGTTGTCGGCGCGGCCACGTTCGGCGGGGCGGCGACCTTCGACGGGGCGGCGACCTTTAACGATGACGTAACGCTGAGCGCTGATGCGGCGGTACTCACGCTGAACGGCGCGGTCACGCTTAAGAGCGACAAGTCCGTCAAGGCCGGCTCTAACACCGTTCTCTCGGCTTCCGGCGCGGACGTCGTGCTGACACCGGCTGCTGACGGCGCGACCCTCACGCCGGACACCGCGAACAAGAAGATCACGCTGGGCGCGCAGAACCTCACGCTTACCAGCGGCAAGCTTGAAGTGCCGGCGGCTTCGACGCTGGCCGTGGACACTGGCAAGACGCTGACGGCCGGGAAGCTCGCGCTCGGCGCGGGCTCGTGGAAGGCAAGCGGAGCGGCGGCGCTCATCGAAACCGACAAGCTTACGCTCGGCAGTGACGCCGCCGCGGCTTTCGGCAATGACGACGGCACGGCGGCCACGGCTCTAATCGGCGGGGCGGCGGCTACCAACACGTTCACCGCCACAGGCGATGTCGTCACGCTGGCTCAGGCTGGAAACGCGCTCAGCATCACCGGCGCCGCTGCCGCAGCGAAACTCGCGACGGGCGCGACCGCCGGCATCAAGGTCAAGGCCGGGCTGACGATCACGACCGCGACGGTCGACATTTCGACCGCGAACACCAGCGTCATAACACTGGTGGACGGCGACACCGCCGGCATCACGCTTTCCGACGCGAACAGCGTAATCCTGCTTGACAGCACCAAAAGCACGGCGACCAGCAGCAAAAAGGATATAGACGACCTCGCAATCGGTGACAGTGTCGTCGTGAAAGCGGAAAGTGACGCAGGCAACGTTGAAGTCGGCAGCTTCACCGGCGCGGCCAGCGACAACACGATTGTGGAAGATGACTCCGGTTTTGATATCAAGAGAGGCATAAAGACGAAATCCTAAGCCCCACCGCCCGCCGGCGGCGTCCACAGCCGGCGCCTCAAGCCGCGCAAGCGGCTTGAGGCGGGCGTAACCCGCTTTGCGGGTTACGCCCGCCGCCCCGGCCCGGCTTGCGAAAGCCGGGCCGGGGCGGCGTGTCCGTTAGACTCCGTCACGCCGTAAAACCCCCCGCGATGGGCGCGGGGGGTTTTGTTTGTCCGGGAAGGCAGCGCGGCGCTCCCTCCCCGCCGGGGGTGCGGGGCCGCGGGAGAGAAGGGGGCTTGAATACCGTGTCGGTCTCCAGGTACCGCGCCTTTGGAACAGCCTCAAATGATAAAGGATTTCCGCTCCGCGTTTAGCCGGGGCTTTACTTGCTGAGTATGAGGCCGTGCGGGTAGTTGACCGTGTCGCCCCAGTACCCGATTATTGTGCCCGACCCGTCAACGGAATGGTACAGGTTAAAGGCGAATGTTGAGCCAACCGGCGGTCGCTCGGGATGCATCGGCACGTTTCCCAGATGGGCCGTTACGGTGCCCGTGAATGATAAACCGTTAGGGTAGGCGTCCTTCGTTACCGAGTCGCCGTTGTTTATGTAGGCGACGCCGCCGGAGTTATAGCTGATGACCCAGCCGTTTCCCGCCGAGCTGTATGCGACCGTATTTTCCGTATCGAGCGGGAAGACATTGACGACGATTTGTAGGGATAAGGGCGAAGCGGTCTTGCTCCAGGTACCGCGGAAGCTGTCCGGCGCGAGGTACACGGTCGTCGTTTTCGGCGTACCGCTGATGCTGTAGCCGCCCGGCGCGGACACCGACACCGTTATGCCGCCGCCCGCCGTTACCGTTACCGGCAGGGTGTAGACGCCCATCGTGGCCGTTTTCGTCAGCGGACCGTTTTTCTTGGCTGCGCTGCCGGGGCTTACGGTAATGTTACCGTCGTTTAGGCCGTCCATATATTTATCAAAGGTCAGTGTCAACTCTGTTGTTGTTTCCGTTGTCGATCCGTCTGCGGTCAACATGGTAAAGGCTGCCGTGCAGTACAAGGCAGCCGTTTGCGTACCGCTGATGTTGTAGCCCTCCGGCGGGGACACCGACACCGTTATGCCGCCGCCCCTGGATACAGTTACCGGCAGGGTGTAGCTCGTCCCCGTGCCGGAAAGCGTACCTTTTGATACGGCGGCGGTACTGCCGGAAGTGTCTATCGTGATGTTGGAAGCGTCCAAACCGCTGACGCTCTTGTCGAAGCTGAGCGTCAGCGTTGTTGTCGTCGCCGCTGTCGATCCGTTTGCGGTCAGTCCGCTAAAGACTGCCGAGCAG
>JAISLM010000174.1 GCA_031290855.1 Spirochaetaceae bacterium | reverse complement strand
CCCTTCGGGAAACTCGCGCGACACCCGCCGCCCTCCCGGCAAGGGCTTCCCGCAACGCGAGGATGGCCTTGTTGACAGTGTGCTGTAACTGAACCGGATTGTAAAGCCCGTAAAGCCGGATGAGTTCCGTTTTTACTTCCGGCGGGAGCGCGTCCGATTCCGGAAGACGCTGACAGGGACCGCGGGGTTCGTCATATTTTTTGATCTCTTTGGAACCGGTCTTTACTTTGCTCTCAAGCTTCATGGCGGGCATGAAGAAGTTGAGGAGAGGTACCAGGGGGCGGTAGACGGAGGCAAGGCGGGACTGGAGGGCGGCCCCTTCCAGCCGGTCATAGCCGGGATACTCGCGGACGACGGCGCCGTTTTTTTGTTCGATTCGGACCAGAGGTCCGCAAGCGGTTATCATTTTTCTTATTGTCTCTTGAGCGGGTAAAGGGGATGGGGCAGGCGGGCTTGCGATGCCAGTCGGTGATGACCTGGTTGATGAACCTCCCCGCCCCAAGCGGCGTGGGAGCAGACCCCACTGCGAATAACAGTACACTACCCGCTGCCTCTTCTCCGCCATCCCTCCAGTAATCCGGACAAAAACACCCGCCTTTGTTTGGCTTGACAGCGGGCAAAGTGATGATGAAAATGTATGACAGGGTTGCAAGGCCAATGAGCGCAGGCCCGGTCACAAAACAAACGGAAAGAAAGGCGGATTATGCGGATTTTAGCGAAAGATTTGAAAGGCGCGGCGGAGAGAGGCGAGAGGGACATCGTTCTCTCCGGCTGGATACACCGAATACGGGAACTGGGGGCGGTGAGTTTTATAGTGCTGCGCGACCGTTCCGCCCTTGTCCAGCTTGTGCTGGAGGGAAAATGCGAGTTTACCCTGGAATCTGTCGTTACCGTGCGGGGCGAGGCGGCGCTGAACGAAAAAGCGCCGGGCGGGGCGGAACTGCGGGTAAAGCAAATCGACTGCCTCTGCCGGGCCGCGCCCGACCTGCCGTTTCAGGTGAACGGCGATATAAGCCGTACCGGCCTTGAGGCCGTCCTTGACAGGAGGCCGCTTTCGCTTAGAAACCCCGCCGTCAGGGCGATCTTCCGCGTGCAGTCCACGATAATCGAGGCGTTCTCCGCATACCTGCGCTTGGAGGATTTCACGGAAATAAAGACGAGCAAGCTCGTCAGCGGCGGCACGGAAGGCGGGACGAACCTGTTCGCGGTGGAATATTTCGACCGCAAGGTCTACCTTGCCCAGTCGCCCCAGTGTTACAAGCAGATGCTCGTGGCAAGCGGGCTGGAGCGCGTGTTCGAGGTGGCGGAGGCCTACCGGGCCGAGAAGCACGACACGCCGCGCCACCTGAACGAGTATGTGTCGCTTGACATCGAGATGGCCTTCATCGAGTCGGAAAAAGAATTGATCGAACTTGAAAAGGGGCTTCTTGCCCATATTTTCGATGAGATCGCACGGAAAAACGCCGCCGACCTTGAACTGTGGGCAAAAAACGGCGCGTCCGTACCGA
Organism: Spirochaetaceae bacterium; assembly: GCA_031290855.1. Classification (GTDB taxonomy): domain Bacteria; phylum Spirochaetota; class Spirochaetia; order Treponematales; family Breznakiellaceae; genus JAIRMY01. The sequence continues at coordinate 2,140 of JAISLM010000174.1, read as the reverse complement.
AACCGGAGTCCGTAGTAGACGCGCCCGTGATCCCGTACGAGGACGCGCTCGGCATCGCAAACGAGGAGAGCGCCAAAAAGAAAGGGGCGCGCATCTTCGACATAAACCCCGACGCGGAGCGCTATATCTGTGAATGGGCGCTTAGGGAGCGGGGCGTGGATTTGGCCTTTGTAAACGAATTCCCGCGCCGCCACAGGCCCTTCTACACGTATCCGCTCGATTCCGTCCGCACGATGAGCTTTGACGCGCTGTTCCGTGGCCTTGAGATAACGAGCGGTGGGCGTCGCCAGCACGACTACGAGGCCCAGCTTGAGGCCTTACCCCGCTTCGGTATAAAACCGGAGAGCATGGAAGATTATCTTTCGATTTTTAAGTACGGTTGTCCGCCGCACGGCGGATTTGCGTTAGGGCTTGAGCGCCTTACGGCGAAGGTATTGGGGCTTGCCAACGTAAAGGAGGCAAGCCTCTTTCCCCGTGACCGCAGGCGCGTAACGCCGTAGAAAAGTTTACAGGTTACCGATGCTCGCGAGCATGACGGCCTTTATCGTATGCTTGCGGTTTTCCGCCTCGTCCCAGACGCGGGACTGTTTGCCGTCGATCACGTCGGAAGTAACATCTTCGCCCCGTATTGCCGGGAGGCAATGCAGGAATATCGTGTCTTTGCGGCCCGTTTTGTCCATAAGCGCCTGATTCACCTGGTACGGCTGCAGCAGTTTTACCCGTTCCTTCTTTTTTGCTTCCTCGCCCATCGACGCCCAAACATCGGTGTAGATCGCGTCCGCACCTTCAACTGCGTCCGGCCTGTCGGTAATTACGATCTTCGCGCCGGAATCCTTCGCGAATCCTTCGCATTTTGCGGTTAAAACAGGATCGGGGTTAAGGCTTGGCGGCGTGACCACAGTGAAATTCACGCCCAGCTTTGCGCAGATCACCATCAGCGAGCGGGCGACGTTGTTACGGCCGTCCCCGGAAAAACACAGCTTGCGGCCCTTGCAGGGGCCGAAGGCTTCTTCGAGGGTCATGATGTCGGCAAGAACCTGGGTCGGGTGAAACTCGTCGGTCAGTCCGTTGAAAACCGGTATCCCGGAATACTTGGCGAGGTCTTCGGCCATGGACTGCTTGAAGCCCCTAAACTCTATCGCGCTAAACATACGTCCAAAAACACGGGCGCTGTCCGCGACCGATTCCTCCGTACCGATATGCGTGTCGGCCATCGAAAGGAAAATCCCGCGCCCGCCCTCCTCGGCCAGCGCCGTCTCAAACGCGCACCGCGTCCGTGTAGAATGTTTCTCGAACAGAAGCGCGACGGTCTTACCCAAAAACCGCTGCTTCAATTCGCCGCGCTTGGCCTCATCCTTCACCTGTCTGGAAAGCTCCAGATAGCAAAGAATCTCGTCCGCAGTAAAATCAAGCCATGTGAGCAGTGAACGCCCTTTCAACGCTTTTATGTTCATTCATACAGTATCATTCGGAGAAGCCCACAGTGTCAAGCGGGATCGTTGAGCATTTAGGCGCCATGATTTAAATTATCCGGGATAAAGGGGTGTTCCGGCCCGGCGGGGCCGAAGAGCCACAGGTTGTCCCTCACGGGGAGGAAGTTTTCGGAAACGGGAAGGGGCACCGGTAACGAGAGCGGTCTAAACAGGCCGCCGTAACTCAAAAAACCGCCGCCGGCAGGGCGTGGTGTGTTTAGAGGCGGGGAACTCCCGCTCGTCATGGCGAAGGAGACGGGTACTGAACCCGAATCGCCTGCTGATAAGCTGCGCCGCGGACAACAGGACGGACAAGGAGGACGCGCTGAAGTTTGCGCGGCTGCCGACCGGCCGTCCCGGCAGCCCCGTGCCGCCCCGCTTCCGGCCCTCCCCTCCCCTCCCCTAAGCCTGACACCACCGAAGCCTGACCCCCCACCGAAGAATCTACAACCGCCCGCTTTGTCCTGCCGCCTGCGCGCTTTGCCGCCCCGTCAGCCCCCATATTCCATTTTGGCTGTCCCCGATTCGCCGTTTTTCCTGATTCACCGCGCCGGACGGCTCCAAACCCGCATTTTTTTTGCAAAAAACGCAAAAAAAATGCCGGAGAAACTTGTGGGGGGGGGGGGGGGGCCCCCCCCGGCGGGGCGGGGGGGGTGGCTGCCTGAGCG
>JAISLM010000173.1 GCA_031290855.1 Spirochaetaceae bacterium | reverse complement strand
GAAGCGGGCGTTGGCGGCGGTTAGTGATGCGGTGTTCCTGTACAACACGAGGCGGCCCCATCTGGCCCTTAACTACGAAACGCCTGAAAATACGCACCGTAGGGTCGCGTAAATATCTGTCAACCTATTTCAGGACTTGACAAACAGGTTGACAGATTTTACGCGACCCTGCGGCGTGTATTTTCAGGCGTTTCATTTTAAGGAGCAGATGAGGCCGCCTGGTGTTGCACGGGAACACCGCCTCACCAGCCGCCGCCGGCGCCTGTTTCCTGCTCCGAAACGAACAGCCAAGCCCGTATTCCTGTTTCAGTATCCCGTTCAGCCTTTCGGCACGGGCGTTTTCGTAACAGCGCGGCTCCTCATGTCTACTTACCGGAAGCCCGCGGGATGTGAGTTTTTCAACATACAGATGCGGGCAGTACCGGCTGCCGCAGTCTTAATTAAGGGCGGGAAAAAGGCGTCGGGGAGATCCTTCAGCGCCAGCTCCAGAGCGCGAACCGTCACTTCGGCTTCCGGGGTGTCCCCCGCGTGATAGCCGGCTATTTTTCGGGAAAACAGGTCCATCAGCAGAGCGAGACACGGAAAGCCCCCACCGGTGCGGATGTAGGTAATGCCGGCCGCCCACGCCTGGTTGGGAGCGGCCAGGGATACGTCTTTGACCAGATTATTAAACACTCATCAGGCTGTGCCGGGAGCTCGTTGTTTTGAGCGCGCCGGCCAGGGCCGCTCCCGGTTCCCGTATCCTTTTCCGGGCCGCCTGCAACTCGTCTGTCCCGTTCATCGTTCCCGCCTTTATCCTTTTGGTCAGTATATCCTCCCGCCCGTATTTCTTTACCCGCTTGCTCACTGTCGAGCCCCCGCGGATCCCGTTCCCGCGTCCCGCCTAGTCAAGGCTCGCGTATTTCCCGTTCGCCACGTCCCCCGCAAGCCGGAAATTGGAATTGCGGCACAGGGGAGATGTTTTGACATGGAAAAAAGTTCGCGAACCTCAATTTTCATTCCATTATTCGCAAAGTCTGGTTTAATACCCCGCCGAACCTTCGGTTCGCGCTTGTTGCGGGGAGGTTCATCCGGACAATGGGGGCATTCTGTATTTTATAGATGGAACGTTATAAGTAAGGGGAAAGTTCTAAAAGGCCGAATGCCTGGTTTGCATTGGGCGGATCCGGCGCAAGCGCCGGACCGGTCTATCCGCTCCAATCCCGCAAGCCTCCCTGCGGGGGCTTGCGGGATTGGAGCTTCTATCCCTTGCGCGTTTTGGCTGGCCAACACCCCTGTTACAAAACTTGAAGTAGGCCTGAAAGTACTATCGAACCGGGTGTGTTAAAGAGTGAGGCTGACTGCTGGCGGTGGAGACTTTCGGCTGGTATAATGAGCGTATGGGTTTGACAGTGATAAAGATGGCGCGTGGGAAGGCGTCTGGACGGGACGGGGCGCTTGAGGAGACGGTGCGGGGCGTGATTGACGAGGTGCGCGCGCGGGGCGAGGCGGCGCTGTTTGAGTACGCGGAGCGCTTCGACGGGGCGAGGCCGCGGGGGATGCGCGTGGGGCCGCAGGCGTTTCGGGACGCTTACGAGGCGACGCCGGCGCGGACAACGGAGGCGTTGCATCTGGCGCACGAGCGGATTCTGGACTTCGCCAGGAAGCAGCGTTCCTCGTTGCGCGAGCTTAGCTGCATGGACGGAACTTGCGCGTTGGAACTGGGTTTTCGCCTACTCCCGGTTGAAAGCTGCGGGTGCTACGTGCCGGCGGGCCGCTATCCGCTGCCGAGTTCCGCGCTAATGAGCGTGACGACGGCAAGGGCCGCCGGGGTAAGGCGCGTCGCGGCCACCTCTCCGCCGTCGGGCGGCGGAGAGGTGCATCCGGCCGTTCTTGTCGCGCTCGATATTGCCGGCGCGGACGAGGTTTACTGCGCGGGGGGCGCGGGGGCGATAGCCGCCTTCGCCTACGGCGCGTCCGCCTGCGGGGAGGGCGGCGGTATCGAGAGGGTCGATATGATTGTCGGGCCGGGGAATCGCTTCGTCACCGAAGCGAAACGGCAGGTGGCGGGCGATGTCGGGATTGACGGTCTGGCCGGGCCGAGCGAGGTGCTCGTGATCGCGGACGGCACGGCAAAGCCCGCCTTCATAGCGGCGGACCTGCTGGCGCAGGCCGAGCACGACCCGGAGGCTTCTCCCTGCCTCGTCGCGACAGACATGGGCGTGATCGACGGGGTTCTGGCCGAACTGGAGAGGAGGCTTACTGATCCGGGCTTCCATGCGCGGGAAACGGCGGCGAGGGCCTGGGCGGACAACGGCGTCATCTACCTTGCCGACGGTCTTGACGACGCGGTGGAACTTGCCAACGTCCGCGCGCCGGAGCATATCGAGCTTCAGCTTGACCCCGCCGCGGAGCGTTCGGTGGCGGAGCGGCTTAGCGCCTACGGGTCGCTCTTTGTCGGACACTACGCGCCTGTTGCGTTTGGCGACTTCGTCTCCGGCACGAACCATATCCTGCCGACCATGGGGAGCGCCCGTTTCGCGGGGGGGCTGTGGGTCGGGACGTTTTTGCGGGCGGCCTTCCATCAGTTCATATCGAAGGAGGCTTGCGCGGCGCTTGCCGACCCGTGCGTGACGCTCGCCGAAACGGAAGGACTTTTCGCACACAGCGCTTCCGTCAGGATCAGGCTGGGGAAGTCTAGCGTATGAACAATATCGACAGACTGCACGGGGCGGCGCTGGAAAGTGGCCCCGTGTGCGTGGGGCTTGATACGGCGGCGGATTACCTGCCGGAGGCGGCGCGGAGTGGCTTTCGCTCCCCGGCGGAGGCGGTACTCGCGTACAACAAGGCGCTTGTAGACGCGACGGCGGACGCGGCGGCCTGCTACAAGGTTCAGGTTGCGTACTACGAGGCGCTGGGGCTGGCCGGCATGGAGGCGTACTCCGGGACGCTGGCCTATATCAGGGGGCGGGGCCGCCTTGTGATAGCGGACGTGAAGCGGGGGGACATCGCGGACACTGCGGCCCGCTATGCCGCCGCGCACTTTTCCGGCGACTTCGAGGCGGATTTCGTCACGCTGAACCCGTACATGGGGATGGACAGCCTGGAACCGTGGCTCGAAGCGGCGGAGAAGGCCGGCAAGGGCGCTTTCGTGCTGATGAGAACCTCGAACCCGGGGATGCGCGACTTCGAGTACCTGGAGCTGCGGTCGGGCGGGCGGCTTTACGACGCGGTGGGGCGAGCCCTTTCCGCGCTCGCGCTACGGCATTCGGGCGTTTTCGGATACGGCGTTTTTGGGGCGGTCGCCGGATGCACCGAAAAGGATGAGGCCGCCGCCCTCCGTTCCGACTACCGGAAGCTCTTTTTCCTGATACCGGGCTACGGGGCGCAGGGCGGCGGCGCTGCCGGTGCGGCATTGTTGCTGAACCCTGACGGAAGCGGCGGCGTCGTGAACGCCTCTCGTTCCGTGCTGTGCGCGTGGAAGAAGACCCGCCCGCTGTGCGCCACCCTTGAAGAAGCCGCCGCCGCCGCACGGGAAGAAGTGCTGTCGATGAGACGCGCCCTAGCAGGTGCGCTTGCCCGCACCCCCTCCGTCGTCCCGCCCTTCGCGAAGACCGTCTTTTCAACCGGTTCCCTGTCCCCGTAGGCGTTGGTTTTCACCTTGCCGCTCCGCGTGGTAATCACCGCGTCCCATTTCTTAAGGGTCTTATCCCCGGAACCGGAAACGATCCGCCTGCCGTCAGGGCTGTATACGACAGATATGACATTGCCGCTATGTCCCGAAAGTGTTCTGATTTCCCTGCCGGTTTCCGCGTCCCATATTTTTATTGTCGTGTCATCCGAACCGGAGGCGATACGTCTGCCATCGGTACTATAGGCTATGGATTCAACCCAATTACCATGTCCCGCCAGGGTTATCAGTTCCCTGCCGGTTTCCGCGTCCCAGACCTTAACGGTTTTGTCCCATGAACCGGAGGCGATCCGTCTTCCGTCAGGACTATACGCTACGGCGTAAATACTGTCACTGTGCCCCGTTTGCAGAAATGCTTACGGGCTTAGGGCTTCCTGGGCATAAATAGCTGTACCCGCAACTACCAGCATAAAGGCGAAATAAAACTTCTTCATAGCAAACTCCTAAAATGTTGTCATAACACCTTTAATGGCGTTTCTACCGTGTAATGAGAGCCTAATAGCCTCTTACCATTTGGCGATCAATTCCAATCGCGGCGATGCAGTTTGGAAAATAAACAACCTGCACAGCCTCATTCCGTGTGCTCTGTTGATAGTTCCGTTGAACCAGATTTTCGATTATCCTTCTAAGCGCGGTTCGGAGTTCCACCGTATCCGTTTTTAACTCCTCGCTGCTTTCTATTTTGACATAGAGTTTTTCTGTACCCCTGCTTACCTGGAACATAACCCTATGTTCGTCAAGCTGTTCTATGCTTGCGGGCGGAATCCGCAGCGCGCCGCTTGTCAACATTTCCGCATCCAGTCCATAGGGCGGAACATCCCCGCCTGCGGCGGCGTTTGCTATTTTCAGTATCAATGCCGCCAGAGAAAATTCATCGTCAAGCCATTTTTTGCCCAAAACGGATCGCGTATTCAATGTGCCTTCAAGGAAGCGGAAAACCGTCCCGTCAAAATGTATCGATTTTTGCTCGCGCTTGCGGGAATATTCATAATCGGACAACGATCCCTGATCGTCACCGGCCAAACCTGACGGTTCAAGAACATAGTAGTTTATTCGCGCCGCTCTAAAATGCCGCTCAATGTCTTCCGTATGTGCCGCCCCGATGATCATGGCTATAATGCCGTTGTTGTTCTTAAGTGCCCGCTCAACATTACGGCTCATGGTATCGCTTCTTTTTTCCGCGGTTTCCAGAAAGCTAATATACGTTAAAAGGCCGTTCCGGGCCTCATCGGTTATTCCCAATTGCTCTCTGTGGGGATCGCATTTCCGCAATAATTCCCGCAGCCGTTTTATTCCGGGATCAATTGAATTATTAATTATTTCCCAGGACTCCTTTGTCCAGGAGTCCAGCTCCAGCAGTTGGTCAAGATAGTAACGGTAAGCCGCATAGTCTTCAGCGGCATTTATTTTATCGTTGATGGACTTGAGAATATCCGGCATTTCTTTTTGTTTTGCGAGGATTACACTGCACTGTAAATAAACATCAAGCCCATAGTCCATGCTGTCAGAATATTCAAATTCGTATTCCTCCGGGTTTTCAATGCCAAAGACGGCGGCCTTGTTTACCAGGTACATGAATTCCGGCGCTTTGATCTCCACGCTTTCCAAGAGCCATAAAAGGGACTTTGTCCGTTCCGGTTCGGATGCGGCGGGTAAGGTTATGCCGTCAAAGGTTTCCCCCTCAAACATCCCTTCCAGGGCAATGCGGCTTAGGCCGCATTTTTCCGCCAGCAAGTCAAGGGCATAGGCATCTTCCGCCTGTATCAGCCGTGAATCATGCCGTTCCGGGAACACTATAACCGGGCCGTATCTGCCCTTTTCATTACTGGCGAGCAGGGTAAAGTATCCGGTTTCCGTTAATTCCCGCACGGCTGCGCCAACGGCAGTGTCTGTTTTTGCGGCGCACCCCGCAAAAATCGCCGCGCCGCCGATACATAAACAAAGTAATGCTGTTCTGATGGTTTTCATTTTCTTTCCTCCGCAATTATTATTTGAAGCAAATAGTCCCTTTTCCCTTCGTGTTTTTCATGTTTTTGTATATCCCGGAGCATGGCAATATACCCCTCTTTCCGTACTATCTTTTTTAACTGTTGTATCGAAAATGCGACAATGCTTAGATTATGGCTTTTTGTTACGATTCTTTTTAGTTTTTTTACAGGTCCGCACGCCATTCGGGCGATAAAGAAACAGCGTAATTTTGTCAGTGGTTCGCGCCTAAAAATACACCAGTAAATATTATGGAACAACAGAGCCAGAACAAGAACGGCGGTAACAGCGGCGGCTATATTATACAAACCGGGGTACGATTTTGGGTTGTATATCGCCAGAAACCATCCCAGACAAACAGGGAGCAAAAGTACGGTTAAAACCCAGTTTATGGCTTTTCTTATGCTCATATTTGCCCCCATCGCGGGCTTGAATCCGCAGGCCGGAGGTTTATGTAAGGATGTTTCATGATCGCGCTCCTGACGGCAAATGCGATAGGGGATACGGGCGGAAAAGCCCCGCCATTTTCCCTAAAACACTCTGTGAAATAGTACCCATACTAAAACCTCCTCGCTGATATACCCTGTTGCCACAGTAAAAACGGCGCCGGACGCATCTGCGTTACCGCCAAGAATATTTACCACAAAGGCGCACGAAGGGGAAGTGCGCCTGGCACGAAAAAGGTGACTGGCACCCCTGCGTTACCACTCCGCTGCGGGGTCTGACCCCGGCCCCGTATATAGCGTACCGGCTTTCCCGGCCTAGGCAAATTTGGTGCCTGGCACCCCTGCGTTACCGCCTGGAAATTGAGTGCCTGGCACCTTTGCGTTACCGCGTTATCCGCCTTATAATGGCGGAGTTTAGTCCATTGAGAGAATTGCTGAACACCGACTCTGTTTCAGTCCAAGGGAAAGCGATAAACTGCTCGA
>JAISLM010000172.1 GCA_031290855.1 Spirochaetaceae bacterium | reverse complement strand
GCGGACGGGTTCGAGCTGCCGGCGATAATGAAATGGCTGAAGCAGACCTTCGCCATTAGGTACAACCGTGACAATGGACGGACGGGACACCTGTGGGGCGACCGGTACTGGTCGCGGATACTGGAAGGGGAGCCGCCGGACGGCGGGGAAACGGGGGCAGGCCCGCCGTCTCATGGGGTCAGACCCCATAGCGGGAAACGCCTCACCGGACGCACGGCGGCGGCCTCCCCGGCCCGTGGGGTCAGACCCCGCAGCCGGAAACGGGTGGCCGGGGCCGCGTTTTCCCGCCTATACCCCCTTTCCGTCGCCCCTGCGCCCGGATAAGCGGCATAATCCGCCCGCAGAACCTTAGCAGCCGCCATTTCCTCTCCAAACCGAACCGGCCCAGGGGGATACGTCTGCCCTGAAATTCGAATTATGGGTCAAGTTTAGCCCAGGGGCGGGAGAGCAGACCCTACTGCGAATAAATCCAAGGTTGCTGGACAGGCAAAGCTTGTCTCCCAAAAACTGAAGTTTTGGGAAAGCCTCGTTCTTAAGTATTAACCGGGCTTCTTGACATCACCGGCTCTGTCTTGATAAATTGGTTTCCGTTGCTACCGGCGCTTTGTTTCACGGTAGTCGTTAAATCCCAAACGAAAAGGAGTTTCAAATGAAAAGATTTATTGCGCTTGTCGCTTTGTGTCTGGCCGCGCCGTTGCTTATGGCTAAGGGGAATAAGGAGCCGGCGGACGGGACTGCGGGTGTGCGGATAGGCGTCGCGAAGATCGTACAGCACGAGGCGCTGGACGCCTGCGAGAAGGGGCTTGTGGACGCTCTGAAGGCGCGGGGGATAAACGCGGAGTTCGACTTTCAGAATGCCAACGGCGATATGAATACCGCGGCCCAGATCGCGAACAAGTTCAAGTCCGAGCGCGTGCGGGTGGCGGTGGGGATTGCGACCCCGATAGCCGTCGCCCTGGCTAACGCGCTGGTCGATACGCCGGTGGTTTTTTCCGCCGTCACCGATCCGGTCGGGGCGAAGCTCGTCTCGACGCTGGCTAACGGGCAGGGGAACGTTACCGGACTCTCGGACGCTATTCCCACGAAGGAGCATATCGCCCTGTTCAAGGAGATCGCCGGTATTTCGACGCTGGGCTACATCTATACAAGTTCCGAGGCGAACTCGATCTCCGCGCTGACACAGGTAGAGGAGGCCTGCCGCCTGCTCGATATTCGACTGGTTACCCAGACGATCAGTACTTCCGCCGAGCTCAGGCAGGCGGCGGAAGCGATCGTCGGACGGGTAGACGGTATCTACCTTACTACCGACAACACGGTCTTCTCCGCCCTCCCGTCCCTGATACAGGTCTTTGAAACGGCGAAAAAGCCCGTTTTCTCAGGTGATGTTACCGGCGCGTTCTCCGGCGGCTGCCTGATCGCCTCCGGGTTCGACTACTACAAGGCGGGGCTTGCCACGGGAAACATCGTGGCGGAGATCCTGGCGGGGAAAAAGCCCGCGGACATTCCTGTCAAATTCCTGACCGATCCTTCCGAGTCCGATATGCTCTTCGATCTGGACGCGGCGAAGAATTGCGGTATCACGATTCCACCGCAATACCTTGCCAGGGCGAACTATATCTTTGAAAACGGCGCGCTCGTTAAAAGGTAGGAGAGGGCGCTTAAAGGTACGGTATCTCTAATGATCGAAGGTATTCTTATAGAGGGTTTCATCTACGGCATCATGGTGCTGGGGGTGTTCATCACCTTCCGGGTGCTCAATTTCGCGGACATGACGGTGGACGGTTCCTTCCCGCTGGGGGCGGCAATCATGGCGTCTATGCTGCTGCGGGGGCTTTCTTCGGGCGCGGCGCTCGGGATCGCCTTCGCCGCCGGCGCCGCAGCGGGCCTGCTGACCGCCCTGATCCATACGCGGCTTCGGATTCCGGATCTGCTATCGGGGATTCTGACGATGACGATGCTCTATTCCCTCAACCTCCGTGTGATGTCGAACCGCGCCAACCTTTCCCTGCTGCGGACACCTACCCTCTTTTCCCGGATCGCCGACTGGGCGAGTCCCTTCATGCCGCCGGAAATCGCGCTGGTGCTTTTCTGCGCTCTGGCGGTGGCCCTGATCAAAGCGGCGCTGGACCTGTTTTTCCACACCGACTTCGGCCTCACCCTTGGCGCGCTAGGCTCGAACCCGCAGCTCGTTATTTCACAGGGGATGAACCCCGACCTGATCAAGACCTGCGGGATATGCCTTGCCAACGGGCTGGTGGCGGTGTCCGGGTCCTTCGCCGCGATGTACCAGGGCTTCGCCGACGTGAGCCTCGGCAGCGGCATGATCGTGTCGGGGCTGGCATCCCTGATGATCGGGGAATTCCTTGTCCGTTCCAACCATATCAATATTCTGACCCTCCGGGTGATTCTGGGCTCTGTCCTTTACCGGGCGCTAATGTACTTCGCCCGGAACTACGGCTACCACATCCACATGACCGCCAACGACCTCAAGCTGATCACCGGCATCCTGATCGTGATCTGCGTGATCATCTCCAAAAGGGGCTTCCTTCCGGGCCGCCGGAGACGAAACGGGGCCAGACCATGATTCGTATCGCGGGCCTGGACGTGGTTTTCGCCCCGGGAACGCCGGATGAAAATGTCGCACTGCGGAACGTGAACCTCACGGTTAAACGGGGCGACTTTCTTACGATCATCGGTTCCAACGGGGCGGGAAAGTCCACGCTGTACAACGCGATAGCGGGGACGGTGCAGCCGTCCGCCGGTCACATATTCATCCGGGCGGAACAGGACGGCAGGCCGGGCGAGGAACGGGATATTACCCGTGAGCCAGAGTACAGACGCGCCCGCTACATCGGGAGAATCTTTCAGAACCCCCTGCTGGGGACCGCAGGCCGGATGACGCTGGCGGACAACATGATGATCTGTTACAAAAAGGGTTACAGGGGCCTTAGGATAAGCCTGAACAGGACGATGAAGGACTATTTTCGGGAGCGCCTGCGGACGCTTGGGATGGGCCTCGAGAACCGTCTGAACGACAACGTGGAGCTTTTTTCCGGCGGCCAGCGCCAGGCGCTGACCCTGCTTATGACGGTGATGAGCAAGCCCGGCCTCCTCCTTTTGGACGAGCATACCGCGGCGCTGGACCCGCGCAACGCGGAGATGATAATGGAGCTGACACTCCGCTTTGCGGCGGAATACCGGCTGACCGTGATGATGATCACGCACAACATGGCCCAGGCGCTGGAGTTCGGGAACCGTCTGTTGATGATGGACGGCGGCGGGATCATCATGGACATTGACGCCGAAGAAAAAGCCAAACTGAGCGCCCCCGATATTGTGCGGCGCTTCAGGGACATCAAGAAGCGGGAACTGGATGACGACGAGATGCTTTTGGGCTAAGTCCCCGGCAAAATCGCGGCGGTCGTGCCGGCCGCAACTTGCTAAACACCGCGGCCAAACCCAGTCTCTCTCGCCCCGGCCCGAGAGTTTGTACCTTGCTATAAGGCCTGTGTAAGAAGGCCGGGGCTTGCGAAAGCCCGGCGTTTTCGCGCCGGGCCGCAAAGTCCGTTTAGCGGGTTTACGCGCTTAGCGCAACGCCTCCTCCAAAGAGGCCGTGTTAAGCTTCATTATGTCTATATACGTGAGTCCCCGGTCAAAATCGCGTTTGCTTATGTTGTGGGCCGCGTGAAGCAGGCGTTTTTTCGCGCCGGTCTCCTCGGCAATCGTGTCCGCCATCTTTTCGTTGGAAAGCTCTATATGAAACACTACCGGTATCTTTTCCGCCTTGATCTTGTCGATCAGGAACGCGACGGTCGCCGCGCTCGGCTCCGTTTCGGTGGAGCATCCGGGGAACGCGGCAAAGTAGGAAAGCCCGTAGGCGTCCGCGAAGTAACGGAACGGGAAGCGATCGCCGAACACGATGGTCGTCCGTTTCGCGCCGGAAACAATCCGCATGAAAGCCGCGTCAAGCTCGTCCAGCTTAGCGATATAGTTGTCGGCGTTCCGCCTGTAAACTTCGGCGTTTGCCCCGTCCTTTTCGCAAAGCGCGTCCCTTATCGCCCTGACCATCCGCACCGCGTTCCGGGGTGATGTCCAGATATGCTCGTCATACTCAGGCTCCTCCTCGTGTCCCGTCATCTCGGCGACGATTTCGGACTTTGTCAAAGCGGCAGGGTAATAGGTAGGGTAGTTCACCGGATCGGTATCCGCCATAAGCGCGTCAAAACTTTTATCGCTTGAGTAAAGGTGAAAGTGTTCCGCCTTTGCGGGGGCGTACAGGTGGTCGCTGAACATAATATAGCGCGGAACGCCCGCCGGAGGACTTCCGGCGGCCTCAAACTTGTAACGCACCCACAGCCCGCCGTCCTCGTCTGCGGTAACGCCTGTCCCCTTGTACAGATAATTGGCCTTTACCGGAACGCCTTTTCTATAGAAAGTTATCGCGTCTCCCGTGATGACAAGCCTGTCCACGTCGGTCTGGTAGGCCGTTTTATACTGATCGTAATACTCGCGGGCGGTTTTTTCGCCGCTTTCCGCCTTGTGTTCCATCACCGGGGCGAGCGTCCCGTCGAGCAGGTACGGGTAAACCGACTGCCAGTCCCCCGCCCAATCCGAGAGGGATCGGTCTTTCACGTCCGCGAGCGTAAAGTCCTCGTGCTCGTGGGAATGCTCGTGTCCCTCCTCCTCGTCCTCCATGCCCTCGACGATCTCTTCCTCGACCACGTCTACGGCGTCCATCATCCTGACGATCTTCATGTTGCCGGTATCCATCGAGTCCAAAATCCTGTCCACCCAGGCATCCGATTCGCCGCCTATGTAGATGAAAATATCGCTCTTTTGAACAGTTACGATGTCGCGGGGCGTCGGCTCGTAGGAATGGCTTTCCGCGCCCGGAGGCAGAAGCATATTAAGGTTCACCCTGTCGCCGGCGACGGCGCGGGTAAAGTCATAAGGCGAGAAAATGGTCGCCGTTACGGTAATCTTCCCGTTTGATCGGGCGGAATCCTTGTTTCCGATCGCAAACGTGAACGCGCAAATACAAATAGACAATAGGCCGAGCATATACACTCGTTTCATAAAAACCTCCTGGTTTTATCTATGGGCCGCTTTCAAAACTCAGCCTGGTTTTGACGCGGCAATGAGGTTTTCCAGGCTAAAGCCTTGCAAAACCCAAGATTTTAAGCGCTTGCCTTTTCAAGACTGACGTTTTGAAAAAGCCTCTTTATAATAGAGAATTATTTTTGTCAAAAAGACGCTACAGGTTTCGCGGCGAGGCCGCCGGCTTTCATGTATTGAGGCGTACCTTAAGGGTGACGGGGGTAGCCGCCGCATAGTCCGGCGACGGCTGTCGCCTGGCTTGCGGTTTGGCATACGCGATAAAACCGGCGACAAAGGCCGCGACGCCTATACGACCCAGACCTTCGAGCAGAGCCTGGGCAAGCTCGATCTCTTCGCAGACGGAGCAGGCGCCGTGCCGCCCGGCGCGGTTATGCTCGTGGTGGATGTGCGTAAAAATGTAAGTTTCCGCGTAAAGGGACGTGAACGCCAAGTATGCCGTCAAAATAAAAAGAACAACCGGTTTTCGCATCATGGTTCCCATCATACTCATTGTATCAAAAAAGTAAACTGCGGAACAGGGTACCCAGGGCCAGCCTTGTCCGGTAGACGCCGCCATTTGTGTAGTGAGGACAGAGCTCCGTTTTGTTGGATGACCAGCCCTGTTTCGCAGAAACACAAGCAGGGCCGGCAAAATTTACCGGAGCGACAGCGTGGGACAAACCGTATAGCGGTTTGCCGCTGTGGTGTTATGTGGTACCGGCATCCGCACACGGTACGCTATCGCCGCGCAACGGAGACCGCAGCCGTTAGCAGGGCCGGGGACTTTAGTTCCGAAACGTGAGCATACTTTGTTATGCCGCAGTCTATGATTCTGCGCTGAATAAGCATCCGCACGGCAAGCGCGAACCTAGGGTTCGGCGGGGTATTAAACCAGACTTTGCGAATAACGCGGGGTTAGACAAGTGAAAACACCGCCGGAGTTTGCACCCCTTGGGTTTTACCAGGCAAAACGAACGGGACACTTGCCCCGGGCTTCGCGCGACGAAACTCAATGTCCCTAAGTAAATCCGAATCGCAAGGACGCTTTCAATGTCGGCCTGACAGCCGTACTGCCTGCCTGAACATGGTGGTTCACGGACAATTCCCAATCCACAGAGTCTGTGCTAAAGCGGAGTAGTGTTGAATTTTGCTTTAATGTTGGAAAAGAATTTCTCGGCGGCCATGCGGTTCTCAGCCTCGGTCTCTTCAGGCTTATCGGCGCCGTTTTCCAGCAGGGACGGCGGGATTTCGGACAGAAACGGGGACGGCGCGCATTCGACAAGATTCTGGTTACGGCGGCGGCGGCGGCAGGCGGTTATAAACAGCTTCTCGCGGGCACGGGTTATCGCCACGTAGAACAGCCGCCGCTCCTCCTCTATGTTGCCTCCGTCCTCGTCCAGGCTCCGTTCATGCGGGAGCAGCCCTTCCTCCGCGCCGGCGATGAACACGACCGGGAACTCCAGCCCCTTGGCCGCGTGTATCGTCATCAGATTCGCCTTGCCGCCCTCGTCCGCGAGGCCGCTTTCGTCCCTCGTAAGGAGGCTTATCCTGTTGAGGTAGGGGTACAGCGTCGGATCGAGGTTGTCTGGGTTAGTTTCCCAGGTCTCTATCGACTGTACGAGCTTCTGTATGTTGAGGAACTTCCAGCGCGCCGCCTTTTCGTTCCGCGCGTTGTCGCTGACGAGGTGCGACCAGTAATCGATCGCGTCTACCAGCCTGGTTACCTTTTGTGAAAGGGGCCTCCTGCCCAGGATGTCCTCGCGGGCCGTCTCTATCAGCGTAATAAACTGGTCCAGCCCGGTCTTTGCCGCCTCCTCGAACAAGGTGTTCCGGGCGTAGCGCGTCTTCTGCATCGCTTCCCATAGCGAGCTGCGGTTCGCGCGGGCAAGCCCGGATATCCGCGTTATAAGGGCCTTCCCTATTCCGCGGCGCGGGGTGTTGATTATACGCAACAGGCTCACGTCGTCGTCCGTGTTACCGATAAGGCGAAGATAGCACAAGATGTCTTTTATCTCTTTGCGGGCGAAGAAACTCGTGCCGCCCGATACGCGGTAAGGGATGTTTTCCGCGAGGAGGCTTTCCTCGATCCGGTCCATAAGGGAGTTGGTGCGCAGCAGGATGCCGAAGTCGTCGTAGCCAAGGCGTTCCCGGAATTTCACCTCTCTGATCTTTTCGGCTATGAAGTCGGCCTCGGCTCCTTCGTTGTCGGGACGGAAGAATTCGATTGCCCCGCCGCCGTCCTTTCCCGTCCAGAGCCGCTTTTCCTTGCGGTTCGTGTTGTGCGAGATCACGCCGTTTGCCGCCTCAAGGATCGTCGTCGTTGAACGGTAGTTCTGTTCCAGTTTGATTTCCAGCATACCGGGAAAGTCTTTTTCAAAGCGCAGTATGTTGTCGTAGTTGGCGCCGCGCCAAGAATATATCGACTGGTCGTCGTCGCCGACGACGCAGACGTTAGAGGAAGCGAGCATTTTCATCATGTCGTACTGGATGTGGCTCGTGTCCTGAAACTCGTCTACCATTATATAGCGGTAGCGGTCACGGTACTTTTGCAGGGTATCGGGGAAGAGGCCGAATAGCGTTATCGGGAGGACCAGCAGGTCGTCAAAGTCAAGCGCGTTGTACACTTTAAGGCTATGCTGATACTCGTCGAATACGTTTTTGAGCGCCGGGTTGACGCCTTCTTCCCAGCGCAGAAGTCCGGTCTTTATCTTCGAAAACATTTGCGCCACGGTTTTGATGTCCGAGGTCTCGGAGGCGCCGTACATCTTACATTCGCGTAGCGCTTCCTTCACGGCTTCCAGTTTGTCGCCTTCGTCGTAGATGGAGAAGTTCGACCTCCAACCCAGCGCCTCGATCTCGGAGCGCAGGATCTTCGCGCCGAAGGCGTGGAAGGTACTTACGGTTAGAGCGCGCAAAGAGCGCCCGCTAAGTTCTTTTACGCGGGTTTCCATTTCGCGGGCGGCTTTGTTTGTAAATGTAAGGGCAAGGATTGCCGATTGCGGAATGCCCTTGTCGAGCATATACGCAATACGGCAAGTTATTACTCGGGTCTTTCCGGAGCCGGCTCCCGCAATTATAAGAACCGGCCCCTCAATCGACTCTACAGCCTGTAATTGCGGAGGGTTAAGATCGTAACGGATCTTACTTCTTTTTTCCGCCCGGCTTTGCGCCGGAAACGGTTTTCTTCTGGGGCGTATCCGTTAATTCCACCCTGTCAAGGGCGGCAGCCGGGAAAACGCCCTGCTGGGCGCCGCCGTTACTGGAAAACCAGATCGTTGTAACCTGTTTGGTATCAGCGTCAATCGATGTTACTATCATCCTGGGGCCGCCGGGAATGGCGGTAACATATACGGGGTCCCCAATCAACGAACCTGTAGCACGTACACTCATTTTAAAACTCCTTAGTGTCTTAAATTATTTTAATCGGCCGCATTTCAAGAACGGATCTTGAAAGAGCCTCTGATTATAGAACCAGTCTACAGAAAGACTCTGCGATATGCAAGCGGGCGGGGCGTATTCAGCCCGGCCCCGGCCTACCAGCGTATCACGATAGCGGCGGCGTTCCCTATGAACAGATCGGACATCGCGGAGTGGAAAGTGACGCTTCTTGTCTCAACGGCGGTTTCGCCGTAGGGCATTGCGGGCAGTTCTACGCCGTCCCCGTCCCTGTAAGACACCTCGCAGTTTCGCGGGAGCGAAACGCTAAAGTCGAAAAAATAGTTTTCAAACATCATCGGCAGAAGCGGCGCCATATCCGGGTCGATTGCCTCCTCGTCTATATCGAAGTTTATCGAAAGGACGGTTTTACCGTCTTTACGCTCAATCGCCGCCTGCCTCCCCTGTCCGTCAAGGAAGTCCGTCATGGCGTCAAGGTCGTCAAACTTCGCCTTTACCAGAAAAAGCCTGTCGCCGCCGTCATTTTTTTCCGAGTACGAAAGCATCTCCATGCCCGGTATGCGGTCAAACGTGCGCTCAAAATCCTCTTTGCCTACCGGCACCGGCGGCGAGCCTTCGTTGCCCGGCAGTGTTCCCATAGAGAACAATTCCTCCGATACCCGGTACGTCATGTTTATCGTGCCGCTGCCGTTCTGTTTAATATCGATCTCAGTTTCCATGCCGAGGCAGGCCGTAAATATCAGGGCCGCCAGCGCCGTTAAGCATTTTTTCATTTTTCACCTCTCAAATAATAGTTGAAGCTTTTCCAAAACTTCAGTTTTGAAAAAGCGGTCGCGGAACCGTACCGGCGTTCCGCTTAAAACCGCAAGTTTTTTAAGGCTTTAGTCTTAAAAAACCCGGCGCCGCGCCAAAAGCCCGTGGGGTTTGAAAGCGGACAATTGATGATGAGGCCGCAAAGGCCGTCAGTCTGTATCTATATCCTGTTCGAATTCCGTTTTCAATTGTACGCCGGAAACATCGACAGGGTAACTACCCGAAAAACACGCCCGGCAGAGGCCGGAAGTACAGCCGGAACTTACCTCGGAAAGCGCGTCTATAGAAAGGAAGCCAAGCGTGTCGGCTCCTATTATTTCACATATTTCGTAAAGCTCGTGATGGTAGGCGATAAGGTTTTCCCGCGTATCTATGTCCGTCCCGAAGTAGCAGGGGTGCTTGAACGGGGGACAGGAGAGCCTCATGTGTACCTCCTTCGCGCCGGCCCGCCGCAAAAGCTCTATTATCCGGCGGCTTGTCGTGCCGCGCACTATCGAATCGTCAACAAGCACGACGCGCTTTCCGTTCACGACGGACTTGATGGGGTTGAGCTTTATACGGACGCCGGCCTCGCGTAGTTCCTGATTCGGGGCGATGAAGGTGCGGCCCACGTACTTGCTCTTTATCATACCCAGGTCGTAAGGAATACCGCTTGCCTTTGAGAAGCCTATCGCCGCGTCCAGCCCCGAATCGGGGACTCCTATCACTATATCCGCGTTTGCCGGATGTTCCTTCGCCAGGATTTCCCCGGCGCGGGCGCGGGCGCGGTGGACGGAAACGCCGTCAATCACCGAATCGGGGCGGGCGAAGTACACGAACTCGAACACGCACAGGGACGTGGGCCGCTTGCCGCAGTGCGTCCTGATACTGGAAAGCCCCGCCTCGCTCGCTACGACGATCTCGCCCGGTTCCACGTCCCGGAGGAAATCCGCGCCCGCCGCGCTCAGGGCACAGCTTTCACTGGCAAACACGTAACTATCGCCCATCCTGCCTATGCACAGAGGCCGGAAACCGTTCGGGTCGCGGCAGGCCAGAAGTTTGCGCCTGCTCATCAGCACGAGGGAGAACGCGCCGCGCAACTTTGAATACGCCGACTCTACGGCCCGCTCGATACTGGGCGCGGACAGCCGCTCGCGCACTATCGTGTGGATTATCACCTCGGTATCGCTTGACGAATAGAATATGCTGCCCTGCAACTCCAGTTCTTTGCGTAAGGCGGCGGCGTTGGTCAGGTTGCCGTTATGCCCCAGCGCGAGGGAACCTTTGATGTGCTTCACCACCAGCGGCTGGGCGTTGTTGCGGCGTTTATTGCCCGTCGTCGCGTAACGGACGTGGCCCAGAACGATCTCGCCGGATCCGCCGGAACCGAGCAGTTTCAGATTTTCAGGGGTGAACACCTCCGAGACGAGGCCAAGGTCGCGCCTGCTCGTGATAAGGCCGCCGCTATTGAGGGCGATACCGGCGCTTTCCTGCCCTCGGTGCTGCACCGCGCAGAGACCGATGTAACAGGTATACGCCAAATTCTCGTTTACGCCGACATTACCGTCGGAATAGACGCCGAAAAGACCGCATTCTTCGTGTATCATCTAGTTTCCGGCTCAGTCCCGCCCCAAAAGACGCCGCATAACCTCGCGGTAAGCGTCCTCCACGCCCCCCAGATCGCGGCGGAAACGGTCCTTGTCCAGCTTTTCGCCGGTCTTCGAATCCCAGAAACGACAGGTGTCGGGCGAAATCTCGTCGGCAAGAATGATTTCACCACCGGACAATTCCCCGTCGCCACTTTCACTTTGAACGACCCGCTTTGAAGCGGCAGGCAAGCGCCCGAATTCCAGTTTGAAGTCTATCAATTCTATACCGGCATCCTTCAGGTACTCGCCCAGCGCATTGTTTATCCTGAAGGAGAGGGCGGCTATGGTTTTCAGTTCCGCCGCGCTTGCCCAGCCCATAGCGGCGATGTGGTAATCGTTCACCTTAGGGTCGCCCAGCGCGTCGTCCTTGTAGCAGTATTCAAGCACGGTGGAACGGAGCCTCGTTCCCTCCGGTAGACCCAGACGCGCCGCGAGACTGCCCGCCGCGATATTGCGGACGATCACCTCCAGCGGCACGATGGAGAGCCGTCTGACGGCGCTTTCCGTCGGGCCCAGTTCCTCTATAAAGTGCGTCGGGACACCTTTCCCCTCCAGCAGCCGCATCAGGTGGTTGGAGACGCGGTTGTTCACCTCGCCCTTGCCCCGTATCAGCCCCTTCTTCGCCCCGTTCCCCGCCGTCGCGTCATCCTTGTACTCGACGATATACACGCCGTCCGCGTCCGTCCGGAACACCTTCTTTGCCTTACCCTCGTAAAGCTTCTCCAGTTTTCTGTATTTAACTTCCATCCCTTTTTCCTGATCCACGCCCGCGTTACGCGGTCTCCCCTTTGATTTTGCCTGATACCCGCGCCGCAGCTTCCGCGTACGCGACAGCCGCTAAAACTTCGCACGGAAATCCGGCATCTTTTTGCCGGAGCGCCGCCCCAGGACACGCGATAATATCTTTCTTTGAAACTACGATCTCCGCCCTATCCTGAAATTTAGAAGTTTCGTCCATGCCGGTATTTTTTCATAAACGGACCATTCCTGCTAGAGCGGCAGCTTCAGTTCGCCGTCCTTCTTTAGCGTTTCATCCGCGAGGCGCCGTTTGTAGGCGTCGAGCCTTTCCGCAAGAGCCTTATCGGACAGAGACAGTATCTGGACGGCAAGAAGGGCCGCGTTCAGGCCGCCGTCCAGTGCGACTGTGGCGACCGGCACTCCGGGAGGCATCTGCGCGGTGGAAAGCAGCGCGTCAAGCCCGTCCGCCACCCCGCCCTTGCAGGGAACGCCGATTACCGGCAGTGTCGTATGCGCGGCGAGCGCCCCGGCAAGATGTGCCGCCATCCCGGCAAACGCGATTATCACGCCGAAACCCTGCTCCCGCGCCTTCCGCCCTAAGTCTGCGGCCTCCTCCGGCGTCCTGTGTGCGCTGATGATACGCGCCCGGAACTCCACGTCAAAACTTTTCAGCGCCCCGGCCGCCTTCTCCGCGACAGGCAGATCGCTCGCGCTTCCCAAAACCAGAGCCACTTTCATACTGTAACTGTAGCGTTACCGTGACGGAGTGGCAAGCGTCTAGAATCGCTTGGCTCAAACTCCGGTCTGACGCGGCGTTGGCTATTTTAAAAAATTTGTCAAGTCCTGAAAATAGGTTGACAGAGTTTTTCAGCAACCATAGGGTGCATATTGAGCTTTTCCCAAAACCCGGTTGGTTTTGAGAAAAGCTTCCGAAAAAGCGGGCTTTAGACCGCTTTTTCGTATAAATCTAAGGTAGCTGGACAAGCAAAGCTTGTCTCCCAAGCAAAGCTTGTCTCCCAAGCAAAGCTTGTCTCCCAAGCAAAGCTTGTCTCCCAAGCAAAGCTTGTCTCCCAAGCAAA
>JAISLM010000171.1 GCA_031290855.1 Spirochaetaceae bacterium | reverse complement strand
GGACAAGTACGGCATTACGCCGGACATTATCATCGGCTGTGCGGGCGGCGGTTCCAACCTCGGCGGCCTCATCGCCCCGTTTATGGGGGAGAAGATCGCCGGTACTTCGCGGACCCGTTTTATCGCCGTAGAACCCGCGTCCTGTCCTTCGTTCACGCGGGGTCGCTACGCCTACGACTTCGGCGACACCGCAAAAACCACCCCGCTGATCCGCATGCGGACCCTGGGCAACGGCTTTATCCCTTCGGCGAATCACGCCGGCGGCCTCCGTTACCACGGGATGAATTCCACCCTGTCGAAACTCTACCAGGACGGTTACCTCGAAGCCCGCGCCGCCGCCCAGACCGAGGTATTTGACGCGGCGGTAAGGTTTATGAAGGTCGAGGGAATCCTCCCCGCGCCCGAGTCTTCCCATGCGATCAAGGCTGCCATTGACGAAGCCCTTGAGTGTAAAAAAAGCGGGGAAAAAAAGGTGATCCTCTTCGGCCTTACCGGTACCGGCTACTTCGACCTCAGCGCCTACACGGCCTACAACGACAAGTCGATGAGCGATTATATCCCCACCGACGGAGACCTTGAGCGCGGCTTCGCGAGCATACCGGACATTCCGCAGAACAAGTGATAAAACGGGATGCGCGCCGCATGACGGTTTGGCGGCCCGAACAAGGAAACGCGCGGCGTTTCCAGGGCCGCCAAACTGTGGGCGCGCTTGCCCAAACACGCTATGCGCAAGCGAATTTGCGCCCGCTTTTATGCGGGGGATTTCCCCCTGCCCCGGCGGCCCGCCTGCGGCGGACGGCATGCGTCAACTGGCAAGAAGTTTGTCTTTGTCGTAGAAGAGTTCAAGCAGACCTACAAACATCCCGGCTACGTTTGCAGCGGAACCTTGAGTTCCATCGTAACTCATTGAACTGACTTCACCGGACTCCAAATTCTTTAAGGAAACTTCTGTGATGTAAAGAAATTCGCCGTCATCATCGGGACGCAGCGAGATAGTCATCCTCAGGGCTTTTTTCCCGGCAGCACTGAGCAGCAAAACCCCGGTAAAAGTTCCGTCCTTTGCCTCTTGTGACTCGCAAACCACCGTTAAGGACCTTTCGCCGGTGGTGTTTGTAAAGTTTGCTTCGTCGAAGAGGCTTTTTGCCGATAATTGCGGCAGACCAAGCATGTTGGCAGCCGCAGTCGGCACGTTGTACGTGAGCGGCAAGTCAAGATTAAAAGATTCGCCTGCTATTTTTTCTGCGGAAGCCGTGCCGCCGTCCTTCTTGCCGCACGAGGTAAATCCCATCACCATGGCCAACGCCGCAAGCAAAACCAACGCCCAATTCATTTTTCTGTTCATAACATTCTCCTTTCGCGCTTCCAACGCGATATTCAAAGGATGTACCGCAATTTCCGCCCCGGAACTTACGTACTTTTCTTTTCGCGTACAAGCTGCATGAATGCCGTGACACTTCCCTTGATATCGCCGGCCGCCGAGCTGCTGCTGGGGACTGTCAGGGTAGTTCCACCGGACGCCTTTACAATAAACGCATGGGCGCCATACTTTGATGTTTCCGAAGAAACCGAAACAATATCACGATAAGAAAATACCTGTGCGGATTCCTTTATTTCAGGATCGAGCAGGGAAAATTGCCGCGTGTAGACAAATACCTTCTCCTCGGAAAAAAGGAAAACAGTGTATTCCGCAAGGGCCGAACGTATAATGCCGTCGCCTGCCTGTACAAATTTGACAGCGGCAATATTATCAACAGGGATAACGCTGGCGCTCATAACCGAAGCCAGGACAGCAGTGGAACTGATCGCCGTGGGCCTTGTTCCGAAATTAACCTCACCTGCCGTCACAAGCTTCGTGGAAAACCATCTGGCGGCCGCTTTTTCATTGATAATATATCCGCCAAAAACGAGGGGTGGAGACCGCTGTACCATCTCTTCGGCGATGCCATGTTTGTCGAGGGCCTTTCTGTGCAGTTGTGTTACCTCTTCCTGTACCTGCCCGTCAAGCCGTTCCCCTTTCGGTTTGAACAGGTTCAGTATGGGGATCAGCATTGTGCCTGCTCCGCATAACACCATCCCGACAAGAAGTACCGTCATCGTCCAAGAAGTAAAGAGTATCCCCAGACCGACAATTGCGGTTATAAGTCCGATTGCGATAAGTGCAATAGGCACTATAGGCAATACCCAATAGGCAAAGAACCGCCTGTTCAATGCATAATCCATTTTTTTCTCCTTTGGAAACGCGAGCCGCCGTACTTCCGCACGGTGCCTGGCGCCATAAACGTTTTTTCCCGCCCACAAGGGCCGGTTGGCCTCTATTCCTGTAAAGCCTGCCAACTTTCGGCGGTTTTACGGGAACTATAGAACTAATGCTTCTATACTTTATAGAAGCTAAAGATGTTTGTCAACAGACCCGTATACGGGCTTAATAAAAGAAGGTTGGAAATGAAGGGCCATAGGCCGCATGGAAGAACGGGAACTCAGGGCCATTGTAGGTCAAAGAATCAAATTTTTTCGCCTTCGCAGGCAGTTTTCACAGGCCGATCTGGCCGAAAAAGCCAATATTTCCATAACTTTTCTGTCGAACATTGAACGGGGCAACAACTTACCTCCAACCGGAACCCTTTGTAGTCTTGCCAAAGCCTTGAATGTTGAAGTTTGGGAACTTTTTAAGCCGGAAGAAGCCTCAAACGAGCAAAATTCCCTCATAGACCGCATTTCCCAGGACTTCGCCCAACAGGTTAATCTTGCAATGGAGATGG
>JAISLM010000170.1 GCA_031290855.1 Spirochaetaceae bacterium | reverse complement strand
TCAAGACGCTTAAACGGGAACTGGAAACTCTGGACGGCAAGTGTTCGGCAGGGGAGGTCAGGCAGTCGGTGTTCATGTACATCGAGGCGTATTATAATCGGGTTCGGCTTCATTCGGCTCTTGATTATCTGGCGCCCAATGTGTTTAACTCAGGGCAAGCCGCTTAATAGTGTCTACCTAATGGGGTAAAGTCCAGGTCCGCTTTTATCCTTTTCGTCTGGGGAGATGAACCCGATGGGTGATACTTTGAATTCCTGATTAGGCAACGCACGGACTTGACAAAAATCTGAATATTCTTCATTATTATGGGACACTAGGCTATAAACTAAAGCCTATGGACGAAGAAAGGGCATTGTTAAGAAAAAATGGCAAAAATTTTGGAGGAAATGAACTTCCCCGCTCTGAAGGGTGGAGGAGCAGCCCCCCACTGCGAATAGAGATTTTTCCTGTTTCTGCTATTAGTTTCGGCTTACAAAGGTTTTTTGTATTTAGCGCCGCCTTGCCTGTTAGGTATGTCAACGGAGAACTGTATGGGTTATGAGGAAATTTGACTGTGTTTTACTTGTCTTTATCCTCTTGTTTGCTTCTTGTAGCCCCAAACAAGCAGCGGGGCGGAACACAACAGCAGGACAAGGCGGCGGCGTTACCAGGGCGCAAGTCAAAAAGCTCCATGATATCTACGAGGATACCATAAAGCATTGGACGTATGATTTGGATGCTTATAATTATTCTAATTATGCCGAACCGGTGGAGCGGTTTAAATTCGGCAGGGGCATCTGCTGGGATTACGCACTGTATTTTTACAAGTTGTCTCAAAAGGCAGGAATAAAAAATGTACATTTCGTCGTCAGCAATCAGATGAGGCATGCCTGGAACGAACTCTGGATTAATAACCATGTGTACATAATAGACGCGACATGGGCGGATACGGATCCGTATGCTGATATAGACGATTACTTCATGGTAAAGGCTTCGAATGATAAGGCCCATTTTGCGGTCGATATCTGCGTTGTTGACGATACGATGTATCAAAACGACATTTCCACGTTGTACGCCGGAAACTTTAAGGCAGATTCACTTCGCCAGAATTACACCGGAAAAAGGCCGATAGTAAAACTTGCCAAAAGGAGCAGCGAAGAATGACAAAGCTTCAAGAACAGAAGGGGAAAAACGGACTAAGGGCAGGTTGTAAACAAAGCCCGCGAAGGGGGACTATTTTTTTGTTTGCCGCCGTCTTTTGCCTCTCGGCGGTATCTTGCGGGCGCGGGCTTAACCCGTGTTATATAGAAATTCCCGCTGCCGCCGCGCCAAAAGGCGATGTACAGGTCAACTATTTTTTTGACAGAACAGAATCCGTCGGGGGATTTGTACAGAATAACAAAGAGACCGAGTATGTTGCTGCAATGTACAGTGCGCTGGACGCCGGCGAAACATTGAAATACGATACACAGGCATATTACGAATTTGGTGAAATAGTCACCAGCATACTGACTTTCGAGACAACAGATGACATAAAAAAAGAAATCATAAAAAAGTCTCTTTATGGGACAGCTCCCATGCGGGTAAACCGCAGGGAAGTAAAGAAAAACAATGGACAGCCGTTCAGTTCAATAGTAAATTATATCAAGAACGGGATCGGAAAAGACAGCCTTAACATCATTATTACAGATCTTTACGAGCAGTATGGTATAA
Source organism: Spirochaetaceae bacterium (assembly GCA_031290855.1). Taxonomy (GTDB): domain Bacteria; phylum Spirochaetota; class Spirochaetia; order Treponematales; family Breznakiellaceae; genus JAIRMY01. Next base: position 25,971 of record JAISLM010000170.1, on the reverse strand, counting down.
ATCAACATTTTCGGGAGTTGTTTCAAAACGCGTTTGAGCAGGATCTCGCCGGTGCGATTTTCATGATAAAAGGCGCATTCAAAGGAAGCATCCACAGCATTTCATCTGCCAATGAAAGCCTCAATAGGATAGACGGTTATTCGTCTTTTTTTATTCTTGTTACCGGCGACAGGAGCCATGTTAAAGCATTCAGTACAGAGTTTACAAAACAGCTTGATCAAAAAAATCTGACGTTCAATAAAACACTTTTTATTCCGGGCGAATCGGTTAATGACGGCAGGATCAAAGTAGAATCTAAAAGAGAAAATGATACCGCGAGGTTTAGCAGGATGTCCAACGTAAACCTGATTCCTCCAAAGGCTAACTTTTTCAGACGGTGGTCAAAAAAGGACAACAAAGATGTAGGCGTTACGGTAAACAACATTGAGTGTTACATTCCCGGTCCCCCCGCAGACGCGCAGTTCGTCTATATAATAAAAGCTCAGACGGATAGGCCATCTACGCCGGAAAGCCCCATTCTTTCTGTCGCAAAGGATATCAGCGCGGCGTATTTCGCCGGAGGTAAAACACCGGCCGGTAAGCCGTCACCATTTACGAACATCGCGTCCGCCGGTTTGTTCGGGAAGTCCGAAGCGTATACCCAGAGCGCCAGGAGCGGCGTTGTATACAGCGGGATAAGCATCCGGATCAATACAAAGCAGCTTGAGCATGGTTATTACAAGATCATGTTCAACATTGTTCCTGATTGGGTGATTGCCGAGAATGCGGGAAGCGTTGCCGATCTTGTGGCGGGCAATGTTAAGGGCGGGCGCGTCAAGGTGCTGAACCTGCGCGCGATTTACGAAAGTATTTTGGATGAGTTCGCTAAAGCGGGCGGACGCTCAGAAACTTTTTATATTGTGAAAAATTAGGAGGAAGCCATGTTTCAAAATTTTGGAGATTTGCTAAAAGGATCTCTTTGGACATTGCCATGGATTTTCTTGCTGCCTCTTGCGGCGATTTTGCTGGAGGTATCCGTATTCAATCGCGATGGGATCAACTTCTCCGTTGTCGGCTCAAATGAAGCCGCTATATGGAATGAAGAGAGCTGGGGGCTGGATGAAAGCGATTATGCGGATGATGAGGATATGCCGGATGAGAAAGGCGGGGTGTATTCCATTTTGGCCCTCGGAAAAAATTTGATCGTTGTCCTGTTACTGGCGGCGATAGCGGCAAATCTTTTCCTGCTGCTGCTTATCCCCTGTTCATTCGGCGGATTGGATCCAGCCACGAAAAGAGCGCAGTTCTACATTGGCTTCTTCATCAATATTGGGCTGGCTGTTGTTGTACCGCTGCTGTTTTTTTATCTCAGTAAGTTTTTTTATATGGCGCCGGGGTATTTCCCTGTCATGGTGTTATTGTTCGTTGTGGCCTATGTTCTACCTTTTGTTATCGGATCCAGGTTTGTTGCAAGAGCGTTCAGAAAAGCGTTTTGGTTTTGGTAAAACCCTTAGGAGGATATTATGGCAACATTACATATTATTGGGATTGGCGGCACGGGGCATAAACTGGCGGCGGCATGTGTACATCTGGCGGCGTGCGGCGCTTTTAAAGGGATAATTGACGGTATTCGTATCGCCTGTATTGACGCGGACAGCGCCAATGGCAACCTTGCTGAAACGCAGGAGCTTGTCAGCTCTTATGGCAAGTTCTACAAAGCGCTGAACCAGGCGTCCGGGCTCAATCTTGTCGATATACAGATGTTTCCATTCGTTCGCTTATACGAGGACTCCCAAACAAGCCTCAACGAAACGTTCAAAATGGCAGGGTTCCCTGATGATACTGAACGTCTCGCACGTTTTTTGTACACAGAAGATGAAATCAAAACGGAATTCGACATGGGTTTTTACGGTCACACATCCATCGGTACGCTCATTGTCAAAAAAATTCTTGAGAACGACCCCGGATGGGACAGTTTTCTTAAAGGAATAACCGGCGGCGATGTTGTGTTTCTGTTTGGTTCGATTTTCGGCGGCACAGGAGCTTCGGTAATTCCGGTTGTTCTGGGTAAGCTTTCTGAAATGAAGAAGATCAACTTCCGTATGAGGTATGCCGCGCTTCTTCTTATGCCGTATTTTGAGACCTTTGGTGATATACGTGAAAAGGGCAGGCTGCAGCCGGACTCCGCCAGTTTTCACCTCAAGGCCAAGGCTTCACTGTATTATTATGCGAACCAGCACCAGTACGAAAACGTAGACGCGCTCTACGCTATCGGCGAGCCAAGGGAAAATTTTTCCTATGAGGCGGCTTCCCGGGGCGCGCACAATCAGAAGAACAAGGCGCATCCCGTAGAGCTTTTTGCCGCAAGCGCGGTTGTTGACTTCATCAAAAACGCCGGCAAAACAGACAGCGCCAACAAACGTAAGGATCATGTGATTGTTACCGCCGACCGGGAGCGCGCGAAGGAAAAATCAGGAGATTATTACTACACCTGGAAGATGATCAGAAGAATAGACGATTCCCTGCCGCAAAACATACAGCGTCTGATGAAAACCGCAGTTTTTTACAACAAAGTTATCTACGGCCAGCTTAAAAAACGCAACGACGCCGCTGCTGATTGGGAACTCAATTACGATACAGAGTTGCTCCATAAAAAGGAGAACGATGATGGCTCCGGCGACTTCCTTTATGATAATATCCGCGGCTATACAAGGCGCCTTGTGGATTGGTTTTATGACCTGCACAAAAAGAACAGGAGTGAACTAGACCAGAACACCGGACGCCCTGCCTGGGATCCTAACCCCCGCGTCCAAATCCTGAACGGCGAGTACAAAGAGCCTTTTAACAATGAGCCGGTTTCTGACAATATTATCCCGCACTTTGATGAGTTTGTCTATCATGACGAGAAGCCCAAAAAGTCAGATAAGATCTATATTGAATTCGCCCGCACAAGCCCTGAACAGAACGACGGCAGAGGGTTCCCTGCCCTTTTCAACGTTCTTATCAGGCTTATCGATAAAAAACCCGGGTTGTTTGACAAAAAGCCTAAAATTACGCAGGTTGATTACCCTAATGTTCCGTATCTCTCTATGGAAGGCAATGTCTCTCACACAGGAAGAACCCCTCCTGACGCGGAACACCTCTGGGTAGCCGCGCAGGCGGGTCAGCTTTTAGAAGACATCGCCGACGGATTACCATACAGCGTAAGCGAGCATTTTACACGGGATTCCCTTTCGATTCCTTCGCCCTGGTCGGTTTTTATTACTAATGAGCTTATCCTTACCGGAGAAGAAACCTTCGAGACTCTGAGCAGACTTTCTTACAATACCTGGTGCGGTCTTATCGCCCTGCTGGCGCTGCGCGAGCTCCGGGCCTATGACACCGACGGTCTTGAGCTAAAACAGTTAACGCTTGAAAACAACAGCTTTGTAAATTCTATCACAACGACATCCACTTTTCTGCCATACAGCTCTATCTTCAAAGATCCGGCATGGAGCAAGTTTTGGGCGATTACGCTCCCGAATCCGGAGGACGGTAAGGCCGTTACCCTTGCGTTCCTTTCCCACGAAACGCTCGTGTGTCCGGCGTATTCAATTCCTGATACAATACTCGATAAACTGCACATCATGGAACCGGACATCGTGAACGAAAAGCACGAGTTCCAAAGCCCCGATTGTTACTTTACCGGCCAAAGTCAGTCCGATAAGGATGCGAAATATGGACTGTGCATTTTTCTGGAAGAACTGGAGAAGATTTTGACGAACTGCGCCAATAATGGCGGCTCAAATGAAATCATCGATAAGCTGAAGGAGAGAAAGAAAAATTTTATCGACGATTTGAGGAAGAATGGCAGGGAAGAGGAAAATCCCGGTGTCATCCGGCTTCATTCAACGCAGAACGGGCCTGCCGATGTGGCCTCAATTTTCGACCGTTATGTTGAGCGTAGTGGTCCGAACTACCTGCCCTTCGAACTTACGAACACAAATCCGGACAAAAAGGCCGTGCTGATCGGCCTTAACATCTGCGGCATAAGCAGCGCCTCGCCTCAGGCGGCGTCAATCTTTGTTACCAAAACGCACAAGTACAGCCAAATAAACGCCGCTAATATTTCCGGTATCGCCACAGGAAAGGACGGCAAGCCCAAAATATGGGACGACTATTTTGTCCTGTACGACAATGACCTGCTCAATAACACAATGGTCGCCGTCAAAAAAAATGATGCGACTCCGGTATTCCACTCGCTTTTCAACTCAAAAATGGGTTTAAGTGATTACGAAGTTGTGTGGCCCTTTAGCAGCGTTCTGCTTGAATTGTATGCCCCCCAAGCATTGAACGATATGGTATCCGTAAGGGACGCGGAGGATGATTCGTTTACTGTTTTTTTGGAGCTGCCGTTGGCTCAGGGAAAACACGTTATAACAAAAACATACAAAAGAACTTTGGACCACGATGAGACATTTACCGGAAAGCCGCTCTGCTATGTTTTTGACCGTGACTGGGTACCGCTCTTGGCAGTATGGCCTTACGCGGAAGTTCTAGACAGCAGCAAAAAAAACAAATGGCAACGCTACAGTTTTTTCTGTGTGGAGCGGGATCTGCTGAGTTCCGCGGGGATAAAAGTGTTGGAAATTGAACCCATGTTTAAGCCGGGCGACACTGCGGCGGGTATCCGGAATTCAAACGAACTTTCAACCATCAGCCCCAAAGTTTACAATCCGGTGAAGCGCGGGGTATACCACAGACATTCCCAAACTTTGCCCTGGGCGCTCCAAGTCAATATAAAAAACGGCGCCGATCCAGGTGAGCCTGCGGGTTTTGTCTTTCTTGCTAAGCCGGATCAACATGTTTTGAACCCTAATCTTGAATGGAATATCGGGCTTGACTTTGGTACAACTTCTACAACAGCGTTTTATTCTACAAACAGTGACACCAATCCTGATTTTGTCAGGCTGCTTTCCGAATATGTCTGGAAAAATGATCAGACAGCCATAGATGAGGGTAAAAAAGTAACAAGCGCGGTTAAGATACTCTGCAACTCCGACACAGCCGATCAAACGCTTTTGGATACTTCCTTTATCGACAGGCAGTGTTTTTCACAGAACAGCTACATCACCACATTCGAAGAGATGGGCAACTCGGGCAAGGTTGAGGATAAAATTTTTGAGACAGGGCGCATCTTTTGGCATAACCGTGAGGTTTTCGGAAAAATTAACAGCGATCCCACATGTATCAGGCGTAACAGCCTCAAGACAAACATAAAATGGGACAGCGGCGACCGTTCATATATTGACAAATATCTCAACCAGCTTTTAACGCAGATAGTTTTCAAGGCTGCGGAAAACGGTGTTGGCAAGATAAACTGGTATTTCTCTTATCCCAGCGCATTCGATTGGAATAGCGAAGAAAAATACCGCAATGTGCTTAAAAAACTGGTATCGAACATCAGCAACGAGAGCGGCGTAGCATACAATCAAAATGCGGTCAACGGGCCGACCAACCTGACGACAGAAAGCATTGCGGCGGCGAAATACCTCATGAGCAAACCGAAGTACAAAAACTTGCCCCTTTTCCTCTGTGTCGATATTGGCGGCGGTACAAGTGACATTTCAATCTGGACGCGGGATTCAAACCTTTTTCAGTGCTCCGTCCGTTTCGCCTCTCGCGACATGTTTGTCGCACCTCTTGCCAAACTTTTACGTAACGACGAAATCATGAAAGCTGTTTACGCAGACAAGGGGGAGGACAGAATTTTCAACATGCTGAACTATGCGGGAAGCGATAACAACGCAAATACGGAAGAAAGAATACGCTTCTTCATTGAAACTGTCCTCTATGAGCATTACGATGAATTCAAGCACAGGCTGGCAAAACCCACAGGTGGTGACGAGAAGGCTTACAACAAGTTCAAATACAGCATTTTTATCGCATATACAGCCCTCTGTTATTATCTGGGATTAATTGTCGGCGATCTTTTCTGCAACAAAATTATTCCCGAAGACATAGCCACAATGGCATTGGGGCTTTCCGGCAAAGGGTCAAAAATCACCGACTGGATTGATCATCGCCTCCGTGAAACTATCAGGGTAAGAATGCAAGAACTGGTTGCCGATAAAAAAAATAAAAAAGAAATGGAGCTCAAAATAGACTTCTCTACGGACAATTCTGTCAAAACGGAGACCGCTCAGGGACTTATTATACACTTTGCGCAAAAAGACCAAACAGAAAAAACGAATGAAGGCAGCAAGCCGCAGTTCTATATGGGAAGCAGCGTAAAACTTAAAAAAGATCCCCTGAAGGATATCAGCTATGAAAAGAACAGTTTTATCTCTACTTCAAACAATGAACTAAAACATTTTATACAGGCGCCGGGGAAGCTGGAAACTGAGTTTGACACCGAGCTTCAAGAATTTGGCGCATTTCTGGATTTCTTTAACAGTATCGCCAAAACAACGGACGGCAATATGGAAGAGATCAGTCTTGATTGGTACTCGCAACACAAGAGTATACTTTACAGCCGAATGAAAACATCGTTTGAAAACACACTTAAAGAAGACGAACGTTTTGAACCGCCGTTCATCAGTATGGTCAAGGCCTTTCTTGATTACTACAGCGAGGAATATTTGTATGCGCAAAAGTAAGAACCTTTTGGTTTTGACGGTTATTCTGCTTTTTGTTTTCCCTGTTCTGGTATTTGCTCAAGAGGAAACGGAAAAGGCTAAAGAGGGTGAAAGTACGGAGGCTGTTATTTCTGCTTTCAATGAAAATGCTGAAATACTTAAAGGCAAATTCGAATCTCTCGCCGATCAACTAAGCCGCGTGGAGGCTGATCTTGGAAAGCCAAAAAATATTTTTCCTGTTCTTATAGAAGAATGTATTGTCGTGGCAGGCATTTTGTCTGTCTTGATATTACCATTTCTGTTGTTGTTATTAATGAATTTTAAAACAAACAAAAAAATCAAAAATTTGTCCGAGAAGTTGCAGGAATTGGAAACATCGCTTGAGCAGTACAAAGCGGCAGTACGATCCAGTACTGCTAAGCAGCCTGAATTTACGGAAACGGATAGTTCAAACCGGGAGCTTGAGTCAAAGATTGAAGATCATTCTGCCAAGTTAACGAGGTTGGACGAAGAGAACAGGCTCTTGAAAAACAGAATGGATGGCATCGAAAAGGATACGGCGAAGCTGAAGAATGACAGACAAACGGCTGAAGCCGTTTCACAGGACCCCCTATCTGTTTTTAATGAATGGGCGAAGAACCCCGTTACACCCTTGCCATCAGGATTTTATTACCTGCAAAACAACATAAGAATCAGGTCCTCACAGCCTCTTGTCACGTCAACACTGGAGACCAAGTGGATTTCCAACAGCGGGGGAATCAGGCAGTACTTGTTCCCGAATCCCAATAGCTTTAATGAGATGACTAACATCAGCGAACTGTACGTAATAAAAGCAGGCGCTTTGAAGCCTAAAGGCCAGAACCGGCTTCAAATTACAAAGCCCTGCGAAATGAAGGACAGAGGCTATATAGACTTTCCAGGTGAGCTGCGGCTTCTATAAAGGAAAAGAAAGAAGATGGGGCTTATAAAAAGCGGGGCATACCCCGATCAGACATCTGCGGTCGAGACTCAAACTCCTGAGATTTCGGAAATGATACAACATCTTCAGCGGGCCGTGGACATTTTCAAAGAAGTTCAACACAAACATAAACAGGAGGTATATTTATTACAACAGAAAAACAAAGAAATGGAGGTCACCGTATCGCAGCTCACAAACGAGAAAGTGCGGTTAAATCAACAGGTAAAGTCATTAACGATTGAAAGAGAATATTCTGAAGCAAAGTATGCTGAACTTGAGCGCAGAGCCGGACAGACTATTCAAGAATATAAACAAAAAATCGATCACTGGTACAATAAATACGAAGCCGTGTCCCAAGAAAAGGAAAATCTGGAAAAAAGAATCAGGGAGCAACGGCAAAGCGGCATCGAATTTCAGGATACATACTTCTCTTTGCATGGCAATTCAGGCACATTTCCATCCCGCACGACCGATACGGATGCCCGTGTTTTGAATGACTTCAACACATGGGCGTCCAACCCGGTCAAGGCGCTTCCCGGCAGCTTTAGGTATTTAGCGGGCGACTTCAAGATTCGGAGCTCAAACCCAATAAGGGAATGCGCTTCTCCCTCAAAATGGATTATAAATAAGGATGGTTCGACAAAGTTTTTATTTCCCAATCCGAATACTTTTAATGAGATGACTAACATCAGCGAGCTGTACGTGACAAAAACAGGTGTTTTGAAGCCTAAAAATCAAAACCAAATTAAAATCATAAAGGCATGTGAAATATCGGATAACGGCTTTATAGAGTTTCCCGGAGAATTACAATTATTATGAAGGTGAGATATGATAATAGCTGTTGTTATTAGTATTTTTTCCCTGTTATGCAGCGCTATCCTTGCCGTTATCCTGCACAGTGTTATTGTCCATTCAGTGCAAGGGGACAGCCGTTTGATAAAGAAAGCTGTTGAGGCATTTGAAAAATCAAGCAGTGAACGCTGCGTTATATTGCAGCAGATTTCATCATCTCTTGCCGCCAAACTGGATGAGTTCAATAAATTACAGGAAGAAAGAAAACTCGTTGCTTCAGGCGAAGTAAATCTTTCGTTGAAAGAGTGCCTTTCCGCCATCACGGAAATAAGTCAAAATATAGAGGAACTTAACCAAAAAACGGCCGGCACGGTAGACGGATTTATTAATACGGTAAATAACATAAAAATTAAACCAAAAGAAATAGAAAAACTCCAAAACCTTGTGTCCGGTATAATAAATAATCTTGCCATCTTCAAAAACGAATCACTTTCCGTTGAAATAGAACGTTTTCATTCGATATCAACCACTCTTGAAAAATCAGTTAACGCAACATATACGAGCACTAAAGAAGCGCTGGAAAACAACGCAAAATCACTTGTGCAGAGCTACGAAAAGTTTTTCACCGCCTGTTCGGATTTAACAGAAACACTGAAAAATACATGTCAGGACGAAAATGTCAAGGCACTGATAGCGCTTTACTCCAATATCGACGAAAAACTTGATAATTTTGTGCTGCAATATAATATGGATGCGGTAATAAAATGAAAATTAGATTACCATTAAATTTTTATAACATCCGGGCCGAACACGCCAAAACCCTCAAAACCCTTACCGATATTTTGATGAATAGCACAGAAAGCATGCAAAAATCGCAGGATGATGTATTAAAATCATTTGACGCTCTCTCTACAAGCTTGGACGAATGTATACACTTACAAATTAATGATTCCAAAGAACTGCTGGAACAGAAATCACTTTGCATGGATGTGTTCAGCAAATTAAATGGCACCGCAGAGTCATTTAACAAAATGCTTACGGAAAAAAAACAAAACCTTAATAAGCTAAAGAAAATAATCGAATACTGCGGCAACAGCGAAACATTGCTTGACGATGCGAATAATTCCTTCGCCGAAGCGCACAGGTCCTTTAGTTATGAGACTTACAGGCAATTACAGATTGTTATAAATAAACTAAATTTGTGTGCTGACAGCATACAAAGCATACAAAAATTTCCAAGACCTTTTTCAGAAATGATAAACCTTTATACGGTAAAAATCGAGGGTGTTTTGAAGGAAATAAACGAATCAAAACTAATGTCTTTTGTTAAACTCCTGCAAGTTCAGGCGGTACAAAAGGGGAAAAAACGCAAAAAATTCTGCACTGTGTGCGGCACCAAAATTGAGTCTTCTTTTAATTTTTGCCCAAAGTGCGATACAAGCGTTGCTGTGAAGACATCGTAGATGAAAGAATGTCCAATATGCAAAGCAGTGCTAAACGACTATGATATTTTTTGCTGTGAGTGCGGAGAAAATCTGGCTCTTCTTAAAGAAAAAGCACAAAGTTCCGAGATAAAAAAATTGAATGAAGAAATTTTCAGACTTAAAAATAAAATATTCTTCAATGAAAGATTTTCAAATCAAGTGCAAACACTTTCAATGGACCTGGAGAGGACAAAAAAAGAATTGTTTGCAGCAAAAAGTGCAATGACGAAACTACAGAATTTAAAAATAAGCAAGTTTGGCAGGATTATTGCTGTAACTGCCATAACGATTTCCATAGTAATTTTCTTAAAAAATTTCACCACAAATGAAACTATAGCACATCTCAATGAACGTTTAAATGAAATGGGACCTTTGCCAGAACAGTTGGCTGCTCTACGAAAAGAAAATGAATCCCTTAAAATCCAGATCGGTAAACTTGAAGAAAAGAATAAAGCGCAGTTAAGTCAGTTTAATACAATTCAAGGAGAAAATAAATCATTACAAAATAAGTTTAATGAACTACAGGAGCAGTATGATGCTTCAAAAAAAATCTGGTTTTTTAACATTGAATCAATTAAGGTTGGAAACTCCAACAGTGGCTGGTTAAATCAGCCAGGAGAAAGATTAACCGCTTCAAATATCAGATATTTATCACCTTCAATATCTATTAGTTCGAAGACAGGCGGAACAATGACTTTCTATATTAAATTATTCACGCCTTCCGGAGTCCTGTTTAGAAACGAAAATGTATCGCCGATCGGCTATACGTATTCTGATACAGTAAATTTAAACCAGGGATATAACGAGAATGTCTTTTTTTCCGGCTGGGGCAACGCAGAGCGCAGTAGTTATTCCCAAGGAAAATGGCGTGTGGAAATCTGGTATGAAGGAATATGTGCAGGTATGACAACAGTAACACTCAACTAAGAGCTTATCCGTAAATAGAAAAGAGATGATGTCCAAATAAATTCCGATCCGTTATCACAGTGAAATCCTGTGGTTTTGAAGGGACTGGGGAGGCAGGTCGTCTTCAGGTACTCCGGCGCCCATACATGGCCTTATTAAGCGGCCCGTAGAGCCACAGCCAGCCGGAAGAAACAGCCGTAACGGTGAGGTTAAATTCCCCCGAATCGGAGTCGACGCAGTGACGGCGGACTAAAGTAGGCCGGTGTCGGTTTGGCAAAAACCCGGCGTATTTAGCTCTTCGTTGGAGTAATGGGTGCGTAACGGGATTTTTTTAAGTAGTGTGGCGGCAGTACTTTTGGTACCGGGCCGCACGGACGCATGGCTTCCCCGGCGGGCTTTAGCGGGCGGCCTGTCTGCCGCCCATGCCCGGTTAGGAGCGGGCAGCGTCATGTCTTTGACCAGATTATGAAACACTCATCAGGCTGTGCCGTAAGTTCGTTGTCTTGGGCGCGCCGGGAAGCCGTGCAAACGCTACGCGTTTGCTTACGGAGTTTGCTACCCACCGCATAGCGGTGAGCTTAAAGCAAACTCCAGTCCGCGCTCCCGGAAGTCTCGCAAGGCCCCCTGCCCGTGAACAACGTTAATGTTTTCGACAAACCGCGCAGCGGTTTGTCTTCCGCCGTCCCTCATCCCTCCTTCATTGGGGGCTCCGCCCCGCCCGCCGCTGCCGGCTTTGGCGTAATTTGTAATAATTCTGCTCATCTCATGCCCGGTTTCCGGCGCCTGTTCCACCGTAAACGGCGCTTTCATGCCATTCTTCTTGTCTTTCGCCTTCCGGCAAGCGGCTCAACGCAGAGCGTTGAGCCGTTGAATCTCAAGTACGGTTCAACTCCCGCTCGCACGCGATGTCCAAAAACGCATGCTCAAGACAATAATCATGTGCGCGCCGGCCAGGGCCGCTCCAGGTTCCCGTATCCTGCCGCGGGCCGCCTGCAATTCATCAATCTCGTTCATCGTTCCCGCCTTTATCCTTTTGGGCAGTATATCCTCCCGTCCATATTTCTTGATCCGCTTAGTCAGGGTAGAGCCTCCCCGAATCTCGTTCCGGCGCCTCGCCTCGTCAAGGCTCTTATATTTCCCGCTCGCCGCGTCCCCCGCAAGCCGGAGCTTAAACGCCTCGCCGTATCGTATCACCTCGCTCATCTTTTGATCTCCATGTGACAACTTTAATCCAGGACGAGACACCATTCCTTCATTACTCATTGATCATCGCCAATTGCCCTAAACCATTACCGGGTAAAGATTTAAGTCTGGATGGGGTCAGACCCCGGCAGATCGGTAAGTTCCGTGTTGGCCGCCAGCCATCCGTCGCTCATCCCCCATCCCTTACCTCCCATTAACCGTCGCCCGTCTTTTCATAAAACCGGATTTCACGTATACTGAATTCAGAAAAGTGAATTTAGCCTGTTGCTGAGGATGGTGCGATGATACGAATGTTGACGGCCTGTACTGAAGAAGTCGGGGAAACCGGTGAGGCGATAAACGAGATCATGGAACAGCTCGATATGGAAGCTAATCTGCTGAATAATTCGGTGGGGCTCATTTTCTGTGACCCGGAATTTATTCATTCCGGCATGGTGGCGGCCTTATCAAAAAAACTTCCATTTAATACGGTGGGGATAACGACGCGGGCGGGCGCGACGCAAGGCATCGTCAGTCCCACGCTGTTCAGCATTTCCGTGCTAACGGCGGACGATGTAACTTTTTCGGTGGCGAAGAGCCAGGAAATAAACGCCGAAAACGTGGACGAAGCTGTCTCCTCGGCCTATAGGGAGGCGGAGGGAAGGCTTCCCGAAAAACCGGCGCTCGCGATCGCCTACCCGCCGATGATCCTGTCGCTGGGGACTCACCCGATGGCAACCGCGCTTTTCAGGGCGGCGGGGAATACCCCGGTCTTCGGCACACTTCCGTGCAGTCCGGAATTCGACCACACGGACAGCTTTATCATCATAAACGGAACTGCGGAAACTATGTCGCTGGTGTTGGTACTGATGTCCGGCAACATCCATCCTGATTTTTTCATGATGTCGACGTCGGAGCGGAATCTTCAAAAACAGTACGGGATAATCACAAAGTCGGAAGGAAACGTTGTTTACAAGGTAAACGAAGTGAGTTTTGCGGAGTATCTGGAACGTCAGGGTTTTTCAAAATCAAAAATGTCTTCCGGGTTCTTGTACCTGATCCCTTTCATGATGAATTTTAACGACGGCAATCCTTCCGTGGCCTGCGGGATGTACAGCATCAACGCGGACGGCGTCGCGGTGTTCGGCAGCGAAATGCCGGAGGGCAATACGATCTCCCCCGGCAGCCTTAACTACGAAGGTATTATGGAAACGGCGGAAGAACTGCTCCAGCGGGTGTCCCTTAAAAAAAACATAAACGGTATTTTGATGTATTCATGCCTGGCGCGTTACATTTTACTCGGCATAAAAAACGACGACGAACTGAAAAAAATAACCGAAAAGATTGGCGGCGCCGCGCCGTACCAGCTCTGTTATTCGGGCGGTGAAATATGTCCGGTAAAAAACAACGCCGGAGAATTAACCAACCGGATACATAACTATACGCTTATCGCCTGCGTGTTTTAATCATGGACGCGGCATACAACTATATGAACGACGGCGCGGTCACTGACGAAAACCAGCAGCTCGTAACGCCGGACTCCGACAGTGAGCTTTCCCGCGAGGAAATGCTCGAAACCATCAAAAAATTACAGAAAGAAAACAGGCAGCTAAACCGTAAAATAAGCTTGCTGCAAAAAAAAATTGATTCCGCCGATATAGCCGCGCAGGCCAACAAGGTAATAGAAGACATACGTTCGCTCGAACAGAAAAAGCTGGAAAAGTACATGAAGCTGCTTCTGGAACACAGTCAGATCGCGATAATCATGCTGGACGAGGGCGGACGGCTGGCTTACTGTACCAACGAATTCCTGCGACTCGCGGGAATTGCCAGCTTCGGACTCGTAAACGGACGCGTCCTGAGCGATGTCTTTAGTTTTTTGGGAAGCGATGTGATCAGGAACGGCGCGGTTACGAAGTTTGAAGAGATTAAAAAAAGCCTGCAGCCTATCACCATAAATACAAAAATCTGGTTTCCGGCAAATCCCACGGAACGTCTTTATACCGTTCATATGACGCCAATAACCGAAAACGGCGTGTTTGACGGCGGTATCATAAGCTGCCACGACACGACTGAGCTTCGCAACGCGGAATCGGAAGAGAGGACGCGCCTGATGCTCGACTCGACTCCGCTTGCCTGTCTGCTCTGGACGGCCAAGGGCCGGCTTATCGGCTGGAACAAAACAACAACGGAACTGCTCGGTTTTAAAGACGAAGAAATGAACGCGGACAGTTTTTTCGACCGCTGCGTGGAGGTGCAGGACGACGGCGTAGAGAGCCCCGTTAAATGGAATAATCTGATAAGGGAGGCGCTTGATAAGGGTTCCGTCCAGACGGAATGGAACTGCCTGATAAATAACGACGAGATGCTGCCGCTGGACGCGACTTTTGTCAGGATGCCGTGGAAGGACAGTTTCCGTGTAGCGGTCTACGCGGCCGATCTCCGGGAACTGCGAAAGCGTGAGATGGCCGTACGCAAGGCTAACGAAGAGAACCGTATGCTGGAAATCGAAGCCAAAACCGCGGATGCCGCCTCCAAGGCAAAAAGCGATTTTCTTGCGACGATGAGCCACGAACTGCGTACGCCTATGAACGTTATTATCGGAATGAGCGAGTTGATCCCGATTGAAAACCTGAACGAAAAACAAAAAAACTTTTTCTATGAAATACAAAACATGTCAAAAACTCTTCTGAATCTGATAAATGATATTTTGGATTTCTCAAAGATCGAGGCCGGCAAGCTGGATATACTGCCGGTGCATTACAGCATCCGCAGCCAGCTTGACACGGTAACTTCGATGTTCAGGTTTATCGCCGAAAAGAAATGGCTTAAGTTCAGTTCATATATAGCGGACGACGTTCCCGACGTTCTTTACGGCGACGAGATTCGGCTGCGTCAAATTCTTACAAACATTATAAGCAACGCGGTTAAATATACTCACGAGGGTTCTGTCGGCGTTACTATAGGTAAAACGATGAAAAATGGCAGGGCCTACATGGAGATCCGTGTAAAAGATACGGGCATAGGGATCAGGGAGGAGGATAAGGAAAGACTGTTCGCTTCGTTCCAGCAGGTTGACGCGAGAAAAAACCGGGGCATCGTGGGAACGGGTTTGGGGCTCGCTATCTGTAAAAAATTGGTAGACATGATGGAGGGCTATATAGATATAGAAAGCGAATACGGCAAGGGTTCGGTCTTTATCGTCCTGCTCCCGCTTGTGGAAGGGGACGCCGCGCTGCTGCAACTTGACAGGCTGGACTACGCCCAGAATATTTGTAATTTTGCGATGGCAAGAAAAGATACGCCCGTCAAAATACTCGTCGTTGACGATATGATCGAAAACCTCACCGTGGCGGCGGGTTTTCTTGAACTGCACGGAATAGACGCCGACACCGCGTTGAGCGGCGAGGAGGCGCTGAAAAAGGTCCGTAATACACGCTATGATCTTTTGTTCATGGATCAGATGATGCCGGAAATGGACGGCCTGGACACGACCCGGCACATAAGAGCGCTTGCCGAAACGACGGGCGACAAGTGGTTTGCCAATATGCCCGTAATAGCTTTGAGCGCGAATGTGGAGAGCGGCGCGTTTCAAAAGTTTATCGAGGCCGGCATGAACGATTCTATAAGCAAGCCGATAGATTCAAATATGCTGAACAATAAGCTGGCGAGCTGGCTCCCGCCCGAAAAAATAGAGATGTGCGGCAAACCCCAGACCGTTTACGACAGGGGACAGCGCGGAAAACCGTCTTCCGAAGGCGATTCTGTTTTTGAGCAGCTTAGGGCCCTGGACTGCATAGATTTGGATGACGGGCTTCAGCATACCGGCAGCGTTCCTTCCTACCTTAAAGTTATCCGGCAGTACTGTTTGGGTTTTGAAAAATCGACACTTGTCCTTCAGCAAATTCTTGAAGAAAATGACGTAAGGACATATCATGTCAAGGTGCACGCATTAAAAGGCATTTTTGCGACATTGGGCGTCAGCGCCCTGTCGAAATGGGCCGAGAAACTGGAGTTTGCCTCGGCGGACGAGGGAACCGGTGGCGAGGGCTTTTCAGAAATATGCATGGAGGAAACGACGCCCTTCATAAACGAATGTAAGGCGTTTTTTGACCGGCTTCCCGGCGAGCTGAAGTCGGAGCGCACGGAAAAGGAGCCTGTTAAAAGCACTAACGGCGACAAGACTCTTGTCACGCAAAAGTTAAAAGAGTTGAAAAAAGCGCTTAAAACGGGACACGCCAACTCCGTAAACGAGTTGGTAGCTGAGTTGTGCGGACTGTCGGTTGATCAAGAAACGGACGGTTTTATCAGCGAGGTGTCCCGCTTATCGGCGGATTTTGATTACGATATTGCACTAAAAAAAATTAAGGAGTTCCTGGATGGCAGAAAGAATAAAAAATTTGAAGCAAACCATAGTCGCGATAGACGATTCGCCTGAAATTCTTACGCTTATAAACGAAATTCTTGGTGAAACATACGAGGTTCGACTTGCAAAAACGGTTAAAGCCGCAAACACAATTCTTAACGAAAAAAAAGCCGACATGATTTTGCTGGACTTAAAGCTGGAAGGCGGTATTTCCGGTCTTGATTTTTTAAACTATCTAAAAAGCAAAGATCACTTAAAAGATATACCGGTTTTGATGATCAGTTCCAATTCCCAGCTTATGAACGTTTCAAAGGCAACAAAACTTGGCGCAAAAGGTTATATCGTTAAACCCATCAACGCGGTAAACCTGCGCGACAAGATCTACAGCATTTTGCTGGAGGCCAAATACGGCGGACAACGTTGAATAATTTTTCCCGAACCCGGCCGGGCCGGAATTAAACGTTTCCGGTTGGCATTCACAAACACAGGAGGCTAAGAGGCGTATGTACGGTGATTTTAATGATGTTTTTGATGACATTTCCAGGGCGGCCAGGGCTTTTCAAGAGGAACTTTCCGGCTATGCGCGGGACCGCCAAAGATTCGGATCGGGGGATGCCCGCGCCGCGGGCGCTTACGATCAGTACGACTGGCCGCCTGTAAATATTTATACCGCCGGTAACGGCGCGGACGGGCTTGTCTTCGAATTCGGCCTGGCCGGTTTTTGCGAAGAGGACGTAAGCCTCTCTTTCCAGGGCGACTACATGGTGCTGTCCGCGATTTGCCGCGCCGCCCTGAAAAATTGCGATGAACAGGAGGCGGTCCGGCCCGAAACTCGGTATATAAAAAAAGCCCTCCGCTTTGACGCGGTCGAAAAGCAAAAGTACTGTGTTCCGGCGGACAGATACGCACGGGAAAAAACAAAGGCCGTATTCAAAAACGGACTGCTCAGGGTAAGCATACCCGCAAAAGAGGATGACGAACAAAACGGCGGCATCAAGGTAGAAATTTCAAGTTAAGGTATGGCTGTCCCCCGTTAAGCGTACCCGAAAATCTTTTTGACTAGGTATTGGCTCCCGCTTGCGGATAAAAACCGGTAGCGGGCGAAAGTGGTTGAGGTAATATAAAAGCAAGGGAGCTTTTCCCAAAACCCTGTTGGTTTTGGGAAAAGTTCCCGGAAAAGCGGTCTAACCGGACTAAAGCCGTACCGCTTTTTCATATAAATCCGTGGTATGTTCCTTCTGCAGCGGTACGCATCCGAATGTATCGTTGAACCTTTTTTGATCCTGCGCTCCGCAAAATCCTTCAGCTTTTCCGCCTGTATTCTGAAAATCAAGTATCGTTATGCTTTTTTGCCGCGCCGTTATTCGCAGTGGGGTCTGCTCCCCCGCCGAACCTTAGGTTCACGCTTGCCGCGCGGGGCTCGTTAACAGGCACGCCTTTGCCGTTTAAGCTTAGGGCACGGCCCGCCGCTCCAGGACGCTTGAGCGGGCTGCACCTACAAAAATTGCGGCGGACGGGTTTGCTGCACACCGTGCACTATGAAGCGGCATACACAGGCCGGCCCGTCCACGGCGATACATTCTATCGAAAAATTTTTGAACCTGTACAGTCCGGGCTTGTCGATCAGGATTGAGGCGCATTCTTCCAGCGGCTTTTGTTTTCGGGCTGCGGCTATGATTCTGCCGCCGGACGCCCCGGCACCGATACCGCCAAGCGTTTGTGCGGGCAGTTCCGTCCGGCTGTCCGCGATTTTGCCGGCAAAATCGCGAAGCGTGGCACGGCGGGGGAGCGCGCGCGGCGGCGGCTCGTCCGCGCCGTTGCCGTCCGCGCCGCGTTCTGCGGAAGCTAAATGGTCGTAGGCCAAAAAAAGAGCTTCCTCGCGTATGATGCGGCTCTCAGCCGCGAAACGGGACAAGGCACAGCTTAATTTCCCTCCCGCTTCTTCTTCCCAGCTTATACGGCTCTCCGCCTCGGCCTTCAGGAATTCGGCGGTGAGCGCCTGCGTTTCCGCCAGCGCCGCGACCGCCTTTCGCCAGGCTGGGAAATGTTCGTCAAGCAGCGGGACAAGGCGGATGCGGATACGGTTACGCAGGTAACGCTCGTCGTTGTTCGAAGAATCCTCACGCCACGCGACGCCGCGTTTCTCCAGATAGGCGCAAATTTCGCCGCGCTCCAGCGTGATCAGAGGGCGCAGGATTTGGCCGTTCCGTTCCGGTATCGCGGCAAGGCCGGCGGGCCCCGCGCCGCGCAGTATGCGGAGCAGCGTGTTTTCAAGCATATCGTTACGTGTGTGGGCGATCAGGATGAAGCGCGCGCCAAGCCGATCCGCCTCGCCGCGCAGGGCCGCGTGGCGGAAGTCCCGCGCCGCAGCCTCGATGCCGCTCCCGTTCCGCCGCGCAGCCTCTTCGATTAGGCCCGCCCCCGCCGTAACAACACGGCACGGCACACCGAGCCGCCCGCAAAGATCGGCCACAGACGCGGCGTCCGCGCGGCTTTCGTTTCCACGAAGCGCGTGGTCAACGTGCAGCGCGTTCAAACGAAAGCGCCGGCAAGCGCCGCCGAGTCCGCCGCACAGGGCGGAAAGTGCGGCAAGCAGCGCCGTCGAGTCCGCCCCGCCGGAAACGGCGGCGAGCAGCGTGTCCCCCGCTTCAACGGCGGCGCTTACGAGCGAGTTCAAAACGATTCTTTCAAGTTTATGCACGTTACCACACAGAATCAAAACACCGCTAAAATTGCAAGTTTTAGCGGCGTTTCTAGTTAAAAACTACTGTTAAACAGGGCAGCCGTCAAAAAGCGGCGCGCTTGCGCGTCACCGGAAACCGCCGTAAAAAAGCCGCACCGCCTTTTCCGGCGCACGGCCCCGGCTATTTCTTGCCGCAGGCCTCTTCAACATCATCAAGGAACGAGTCGGCAAACAGAACCGCGTCCATGATCACATCAGCAGTCCTGATCGCGGTATTAAGCTGGACTTCGCAGGGATTGACGATGGCCGAGGTAAGGCCCGCGCCAATCGACATCGCGATCATAAACGAGTTTACAATCGGACGTACATGCTTGGGCATACCGTTGGACACATTGGAAAGTCCGCCCGTCGAGCTGAGCCCCTGCTCGGAAAGGTAGCGGATGAAGTTAAGAACGTCCTTCTGCTTGTCCTGCATACCTTTTATAACGACAAAAAGCGGGTCGAACCACAGGTCGGAAGGATCCATACCCAGCGTCAAGCCGTGTTCAAGCATTTCCTGGCAGTACTGCTCGCGCTCACTGTTGTCACCGGGAACGCCTTCTTTGGAACAAAGCGCGAACACTATCGCGTCGTTGGCGGCGGCCACGTCTATGTATTTTTTCCGTTCGCCCGCGTCTGCGGAATTTACGATGGGCTTGCCCTTTGACCGGTTGTAAACCTTGATACCGTCCTCGATCTCGCTGATGTCGGCGGTATCAAGAGCTATCGGCACATTGTCAAACTTTTCCTGAATTATTTTTATGCCCCATGCCATCAACCCCTTGCTGCCCTTGCGCGCGGGCCCGATATTAAAGTCAAGGTAAGTAGCTCCCGCTTTAAGCTGTTTTTCCGCCCTTTCAAGGATGGGTCCCGGATCGCGTTCGTCCATAGCCTTCTTGATGGACGGCGCGATGCAGTGAATGTTTTCACCGATCATAATGAATTTCTCAGCCATAATTTTCTCCTTGTATTATGCTTTTCGATTTTCAAACCGGAGCGGGAAGCACAGGCTCACCCGCTCCGGCATCTGGAATACTTAAACTTTAAGATCCTTCATAAACTTAACGATGCCAACCGCCTCGTTAGTCCCTACGATGATCTTCCAACCCTCAAGCGCCTCTTCCAACTCGCCCTTCAGAACGGCAACCTTGCCGGGAAGTATCAGCGTCTTGTTTTTGCACTTGTCCGCGCATTTTTCTTTGACGAACTTGGCTATGGAACCGGCGGTGAGTTTGCCAGCCGCCCACGCGGTAAGCACCGAATAGCCGCCCGCGTCCGATATGATCAAGTTTACCGGAACACCGGAACGTTCAAATTCGCCGGACGCTATGAAGTAGGTAAGCGCGAAGTCCACCGTTGTGGCGCAAACCGAGTTTTCGTCCGCGCCGTTGATCGGGTAGATGCCGGGCTCGACGCGCATCGGTTTTTGCGGGTCGGTGTAGATGTTCTGGCGCAGGCCGTAAAGCGGCAACGCCGCCGCGTAGTCAAGACCGCTCATGATGATGATCGAGCCGTACTTCAGCGTAAAGACTGACGCAAGACCGACCTCGCACTCGTGGTTTCCGCCTGAGAGCTTGCTGATGTTCACAATCGAAGGATAGCCGAAGCTGCGGTCACCGCCCTTGGGGTTCAGCGCCGCGCGGCGTATCTCGACAGCGTTAGTAAAAGCGTCCTTTATCGACTTGGTTCCGACATCGAGCACAAGGTTCTTGTTGCCCGCCGCTTCGAGCTTTTGCACCGTGTCGTACAGTGCGTCAAGCGATCCGGCGCGTACGCCAAGAAGTATGCCGGCGTCCGTGGCGATCTTGTTCATGTCGGCAAAGTTAGCCTCGGTCGCGCCGTTCAGTATCGGCTTGCCCGCCTTGCATATCTCGACGGCCTCTTTCGCCGCGCCGGTGTCGGTACAATCCAGTATAACCACGCGCTCGGCGGCATTCGCCTTTTTTACCGCGTCGAGGAACTTGCCTTTATCGCCGGTAAACTCGACGTTTACAACCTCGCAGAACATACGCTCTCCGATACGGATATAGTCAACCTTTTTCGCCTCGGTAAGAACCTTGTCGATATTGTCGCCGGTAACATTGACGCCGTACAAACATTTTGAGACGAAGGTTTTCTCGTGGCGGAACAGTACCGTTTCGCCGCCGAGTGAAAACTCCGCCTTTCCGGTGCCGACGGTGAATTTTCTCATCGGAGGGGCGGAAGCCTCGCTCAGTTTGGCGAGGTCCTCAGGCTTGATGTGCGGGCACTTGTCGATGGTGGTGCCGCCCTGGGCGACTTTCATCGAAAAGGCCATACAGGTAGGACAACCGCACTCTTTGCAGTTTGTCTTAGGTGTAAACTTAAAATAATCCAGTCCTTTTAATGCCATTTTTTACTCCTCCTTAGACCAGCGCCGCTACGAGCTGGGACACGGTCTCGATAGATTTGGGATGCTTCAGAATGACCGCGTTGGCCCCTGCCGTTATTACGGCGGTTGCCGTGCAAATTTCCATGTTTATGCCGCGAAGTTCCTGATTCCCCCATTCGGGAAAATCCGCTTCGGACGCGACCGATTCCTTGACACCCCAGGCTTCCTGCCCGGCAGGCGTGACGATAGGCACCTGCAACTGCGCGTCGGACTGCGCGAGCGCCGCCGACTTGATCCTGTCCATCGTGGAAACGAGGTACTCGAACCCGTAACCCGCCGCTGACTGGCCGACATTCATCACGACATTGTCCAGCGTGACGCCCGTCTGTCCGATAACCACGTTCAACTGCTTCGCGAGGTTGATGTCGACGGCGGATTCCGCGCCGATCTTGGCCTTGTAAGCCTGAACCGCGCCGACCGCTATCTTTTTGTGGTTTTCTTCTTTGCAGGACATGAACAGAACGTTCTTGCCCTCCAGCGCCTCGGCGCATTTGTTGAACAGGTCACCGTCTTTTTCCAGGTTTTTACAGCCCAGAATCACGAGCGGAAGCGTAACAACGTCCGCGACATCCTTCGCGAGCTTCACGCAGTCCTCGATAGACTTGTTCTCACCATTCGGGTCGGCGCTTTCCAGCGTAAGGGTGACAAAACTGGCCCCCGGCGCGGTGCACGCCCTCTTTGCGAAATCCGGAATAGTCTTACATCCCTCGTAGAACTTTTTTAATTCCGGCAACTCAAGGTTCGGGCCCTTGTCAGAAACCTCGATACCAACTTTTGGGGGATTCTTGATAGGATCGTCGAAGCTGTAAAGCGGCGTGACACTCTCGCCACCCAGCACCAACGCCTTGTCCCCCGTTCCAATCGTTACTTCTTTGATAGAAGCATTGAACTTTTGTGGAACACGTTTAAACGGCATAAATTCTTCTCCTTAATTGCATTTATTGCCTAACGGCTTGATAGTTTTATATAGTTTTACATATTTATACATATTCGTCAATCAAAATTTATTCGCGGTGGAGCCCGCTCCCCCGCCGTTCCGCGGCTAAACCTGGCCCGCAATCCGGCTTTCAGGACAGACGTATCCCATGGGCGGGTTCGGTTTGGAGAGGAAATGGCGGACGCTGCGCTTCTAGGGGCGGATTACGCCGCTTATCCGGGCTCAGGGGCGGCGGGAAGCGGGTATAGGCGGAAAAACGCGGAATCTGCCGCCCGTTTCCCGCTAGGGGGTCTGACCCTGCGGGCCGGGGAACCCCCCTTCGCCGCACGTCCGGCGATGCGTTTCCCGCTGCGGGGTCTGACCCCGCGGGCCGGGGAGCCCCCCTTCGCCGCACGTCCGGCGATGCGCTTCCCGCTAGGGGGTCTGACCCCGCGGGCCGGGGAGTCGTCCGCCGCCTCTACCGTCCCCTCTTCTTCCGGCGGCTCCCCTTCCATGATCCGCGACCAGTAACGGTCGCCCCACAGGTGCCCCGTCCGTCCGTCGTCCCGGTTGTACCTCTGCGCGAAGGTCTGCTTCAGCCATTTCATTATCGCCGGCAGCTCAAACCCGTCCGCCGGCCTGATGTAAAAGGCCATCCGGTCGCCTGAGAGACTCAAGCCCCGGACCGTGAAGACGAAGCGGCGCGCGGTTTCCCGGAACACCCGGCCAAACAGCGCCAGGGCCTGACCCCGGCGGAACAGGGGTTCCCGGTTGTTGACGCGGCTGCGGATTTCGTACCACGCCCCTTGTTTCAGCATTCTTAAATGTCTCATGTAAATATATGGCGCTTAAGTCGCGTTTTGCTTTAACAGCCGGGAAAAAGTTGAAAGAAACCCAAGTGAAAACACCCTTCCGGCGGCGCGGCGGGGAGCTTTTTGGCAGGTAAAATTTTTACGGGCCGGGTTTGGAGCCCAGCGGGCGGGGAGCTTTATGTACGCGGACGAATTCGTCCTCCCGCGGGCCGCCCGCCGTCCGATTCCCAATTCCCCGCCAGTTACCGTGTCAAAATGCCACAAACCCGCTTTTTTTTGAAAAACGCGGAAAAATAATGTAGATTAATTTGATACACCCCTTCCCTCTGTGATATAATGTAGTATAGCAAAAAGAGGAAACCCCGGAACGGCGAAGTTTCTTTGCACGATACACGCCGAACCGGGGTTCGTAAAGCGTATGAATCCTACCACGAAAAGGCCGGTTTTTCAATACGCCCGGGAACCCCCCGGCAGCCGGACACCGAATGGCGGTGTCCGCAGCTCCCTCTGAAAGCTAAGCGCCGCGTATGCGGCGCCAACATGTCCGGGCCTGGCCCGGATGAACATTTCAGGAGGACTCTATGAAAATACGGAGTCTAATTTTTGGGTTTGCCGCCGCTTTACTCGGCGCGGCATTTATTTTGGCGGGCTGCGAGCAGGAGACAAAGACCGAATACGTCAACGTAAACGTCCCCGCGCCCGGCGCTTACGAGCCGCCGGAAAACGCGGTTCCGGCGGACAACTTCGCCGTGCTGCAGGCCTTGCTTGCGGACACGAGCGGGGTTTATACGGACATCGTTTACAAGGATGTTCCCGACCAAGCCATAACGGTGCCCGTGGGCAAGACGCTGTACCTTTTTAAAGATGCACTTGGCTTAACAGCGGACATAACGGTGAACGGTAAGGTAGTCGTGTATGGCGGCGGTACAACCCTAACCCCGGGCGATCACTTTAAAGCGGGTACGGGGACGCTTGATGTCGAGGAAGGCATCGTAAGCGTAGACGAAGACAAGTTGTTTGCCGGTGATGCCAGGCCCGCCGCGGTAAGCATCAAGAAAGGCGCTAAGCTTACTCACACAGGAACGCCGCTTGCCGCCGCGGCCGACCTTACGAAGTGGGTGGGCTATGCCGGAGACGGCAGCCTTGAGCTTAGCCAGCCGATAACTGCCACCGTTACACCCAAGGCCGCTATGGACGCAATCGGGGCGCAGCCTGAAGGGAAAACCGTAACGCTTACAGTCAACTTAGCCCCTGGCGGAGGTGAAACAAGCCTTAGCGTCCCGGCCGGCGTAATACTTACCACCAACCAAACTTTCGCCGACGTAACAAGCCTCACGGTAAACGGCACGCTTAACGCGTCCAGCGCCTCCTTCGCCGCCGTAACGAGCCTCACGGTGAACGGTACGCTTGACGCGGAGACCGCCACCCTTGCCGCAGCCGGCGCGTCGATCTCGCTGGGGGCCAAAGCCGATGCGACACTGGGCGCGGCTAAAATAAGCGGCAGCTTTGAAGTACCCGCAAGCGCGAATCTTCTGGCCGTTTCGATTGCCGCCGGGAGCGGCGTGACTCCGGAGCCCACCATAACCTTCAAGGCCGGCCGCACGGATTACCTTATTTCCGACATCGACCTGGTTTTCTCCGCGTTTGGCATAAGCGGCGGCACGGCTGCCGCAACACTGGCCGATGACGTCACGCTTGCGGCAGGTAAGAACATCATTATTTCAGTGCCTAGTGGTGGTGGTGGTCCTAGCGCAATAGAAATTACCTTACCCGCCGGCAAGACAATCACGAACAACGGAACCTTCAGGCTGGGTGAGGGCGTAAGCCTGATACTGGCAACGACAGCGGAGGCCAGCGCCAAAATCGCAGGCGAGGGCAGCATATTAGCCGGCGCGACAACGATCGCCGGCGCGTGGGAGGCGACCGGAACCGCCGACGGCACCGTAACGATACTCAGCGCCGACGAAGGCGCCACCATCACGGCGGCGGCCGATGCGACTGGACTCAAAGCCGGCAGCGGCGCAGCCATCGCCCAGGCGAAGGGTGTCCAGGATAACGCGCTGACTATAGCGGCGAGCACAAAGATAGAACTTGGCGGAGGCGGCAGCACTCCGGTCGGAGCCATCGTATTGCAGGCGGCGGAAGCAGGCGGCCATCCCGGCACCTTGAAACTTATGGCGGCCACTTCGGTCATATCTACGGAGATCAGCGGTGATACGGCTGGGACCGCGCTGTCAGCCGCAGGCGGTCTCTTCGTGACAACGGCGGCAAACAACAAAGCGCTGTGCAGCGCCATCAGCGACAGTACCGGCGTGGCGATATATCCGGCTACCAGCGCGACTACCAAGCTGTTCAAAATTACAGGCGGAAGCGCGGCGTCGACAATCAAAGCTACCCTGCCTGGTGGTGGCGACGGCAACGACATAGAGATCGATTCGGAGTCGGCGGTAACATCAAGCTAAGCCCACCGCCCGCCGGCGGCGTTCACAGCCGGTAGTCCCGGGCCGCTCGCGCGGCCTGGGTACGCGCGGCCCGCGGCGCGGGCCGCCGTCTTAATCCGTTTTGCGAAAGCCGGACTAAGACGGCGTGTTCTTGAATAGACTCTTCCATGCCGTAAAACCCCCCGCGATGGGCGCGGGGGGTTTTGTTTGTCCGGGGACGGAGCGCCGCGTTTCTCCCCCGCAGAGGGCTAGACCTGGCCCGCAATCCGGCTTTCAGGGCAGACGTATCCCCTGGGCTGGTTCGGTTTGGCGGGGAAATGGCGGCCGGCGCGGTTCTACGGGCGGATTATGCCGCTTATCCGGGCTCCGGGGCGGCGGGAAGGGGG
>JAISLM010000169.1 GCA_031290855.1 Spirochaetaceae bacterium | reverse complement strand
CTGCTGCTGCAAATAGAGGAGGAGACGCTCGCCTACTTCGAGGATCTGCTCAATAAATACGATTCAAAGCGCAGTAAAAACGAAATTAATGAGATGATATGCGAAATGCTGACCTTCATATCGAACAACAGCAATTCCCTGCATATTTTACTCAGCGAAAACGGCGACATGGATTTTCAAAAAAAGGTCTTACGGCGTTTCATGCAAAAAGGGCTTGTAACAAAGTATTTTTCCGAAAGGGCAATCCGGGAAGACCTGCACGAATACTGGTACGCCGGTATCGTGAACGGCGCGATTGGCCTGATACAGTACTGGCTAAAAAACAATATGTCACTCACTATCCCGGAACTCGCAACAATACTGATAACGATGACACCGTAAGGCTTCCCCGCCCGGCGACTCCCCTCCGGGCGCGTTTGCGGCCGCTTTAAAACAAACGGGCCTCCCACTCCGCCCTAAAATTGACCCGCAAAAATTTTGCCTGATGAAAAGCCCCCGCCGGGGGGCTTAAGGTACTTTCCGGTTCGGCTTCTTTCCGTTTTTTCTCCGCCTGTTAAAGCAAAACGCGGGCAAGCGCACATATATAGTGTATGAGAAAGTTGCGTTTATTAAAGCAGGGCGTGTGGTACGAAATCAGTACCCGCGTCAACAACAGGGAACCCCTGTTCCGAGTGGGCCGGGCCCCGGCTCTGTTCGACCGGGTGTTCCGGGAGACCGCGCGCAGGTTTGTCTTCGCGGTCCGGGGCTTGAGTCTTGCCGGCGACCGGCTGGCCTTTTACATCAAGCCCGCGGACGGGTTCGAGCTGCCCGCTATAATGAAATGGCTGAAGCAGACCTTCGCTATTAGGTACAACCGGGACAATGGACGGACTGGGCACCTGTGGGGTGACCGGTACTGGTCGCGGATACTGAAAGGGGAGCCGCCGGACGGCGGGGAGGCGGGAGAGGCGGCGGGAGCCCCGCCGGCCCGTGGGGTCAGACCCCATCGCGGGAAACGTCTCGCCGTACGCGCGGCGGCGGGGAGTCCCGCTGGACGGCGGCAGGGTCAGACCCCATCGCGGGAAACGGGCATCCGGGGCCGCTTTTTTCCGCCTATACCCCCTTAGCGCCGCCCCTGCGCCCGGATAAGCGGCACAATCCGCCCGTAGAACCGCAGCGGCCGTCATTTCCTCTCCAAACCGAACCCGCCCAGTGGGATACCTCTGCCCTGAAATCCGAATTGCGGATCAGGTTTAGCCCTGCGGCGGATAGGCCCGGTTGTTTCCATGCCGATTGCGGCGGCAAGCCGTTAGCGCTTGTACTTCATCGTTTCCAGTTTTATCTCGCCCCGGGACACGTCGAACCAAAGCTCCCTGCCGGCCTTTTCGCGTAGGACGCGGTAGAAGGTGTTAAGGTCGTTCACCGTTTCGCCGTTTACCGCAGTTATGACATCCTTGCGCTGTATACCGATAACGGCGGCGGGGCTCTTATCTATAACCTGAATCGCCACAAGACCTTTTTTCACGCCGTCATCGATCTGCAAATCTTTCTTGACCTTGTCGCTTAGCGGCAGGACAAAGATGCCCGGCCATAGTTTGCCGTTTTCCGCCGCAACTTCGTTGTCGCGGACGGCTATGGTAACCGTTAAATCCAGGCTGTCATTATCGCGGAGCACGGTAAAGGTATGCTTCTGCCCCGCCTTCAGATCAGCGACTATGCGGGTCAACTGGCGTGAACTGTGTATTTCCTTGCCGTCAACCGCCGTGATGAAATCTCCGGGCTGTATGCCGGCCTTCGCGGCGGGTGAGTCGAGGAATATCCCCGAAGCAAGCGCACCCTGCCTGCCGTCCATATCCATATCGCGGGAGGTTTCGCTGTCCACGTCCAGCAGCGACACGCCGAGCCAGCCGTCGCTTACCGCGCCCTTCGTTATGAAGTCGTCTATTATCGGCTTGGCGTTGTTGATCGGTATCGCGAAACCAAGCCCCATTGAGCCGCCGCCCGTGCTGCTCG
Source organism: Spirochaetaceae bacterium (assembly GCA_031290855.1). GTDB lineage: Bacteria > Spirochaetota > Spirochaetia > Treponematales > Breznakiellaceae > JAIRMY01. Next base: position 1,209 of record JAISLM010000169.1, on the reverse strand, counting down.
CTATCCACATATTGATGCCGATAACCTCGCCGCGTATGTTCACCAGCGCGCCGCCCGAATTACCCTGGTTTATCGAGGCGTCCGTCTGTATGAAATCGTTGATATTGTCCCCCGGCCCGCCCGTGCGTCCGACGGCGCTCACTATTCCCATCGTTACGGACGATTCGAAGCCGAGCGGGTTGCCCACCGCTATCGCCCAGTCGCCCACGTCGACAATATCGGAATCTCCCAGCACCGCGAGGGGGTACTTGTCCTTAGTGGTAAACTTTACCATCGCAAGATCGCGGCGCTGTTCGCGGGCCACAAGTTCCGCCGGGTAGTCCCTGTTATCTCCCGTCGCTATCCGTATCTCGTCCACCGGGTTACCGTTGCTGTCGGTAACGACATGGTTGTTTGTCAGGACAAAGTAGGTATCGTTCTCCTGACGGACGATTATACCCGAACCCAGCCCCTGTGACCGGAATTCCCGTCCGCCGTCGCCAGGCTGCTGCGGCCCGAAGAAAAATTCAAACGGGATACCCGGAAAGCTGGGCGTCTCCTGCTTGCGCACGGAAACGGTTTTAAGCTCCACGACGGACGGAACGATCTTGTCCGCAACCGCGCGGAACACGGACTGTATGCTTTCCGCCAACGCAAGCGCGTCCTCCGGGATCGTCACCACGTTTCCCTGGGCTTTCACCGTCAGCTTTGCCTGCGGACTCGTGCAGGTAAACGAAAGAAACGCGAACGAAAATCCGAAAATCGCGCCCAGCAGAACCAGGTTAAACACCAACAGCTTCTTTGACGAAAGTTTTTTTTGTAGGTCCATGATCTATAACAAACTCCTTTTAGGGTTAAGCTTTACAAGGTTTCAAAAAGGCAGAGCTTGAAACCGTTGACTAACAGTATTTTTACAAGTTCAATCATACCGTTTTTTTATATAAATGAAAATACCACGATGAAAGTTACATGACAGGAAGGCCGGGCGGATTTTGGATAAGACCCGCAAACAAAACCCCCCGCGCCCATCGCGGGGGGTTTTACGGCGTGACGGAGTCTACCGGACACGCCGCCCAGGCCCGGCTTGCGAAAGCCGGGCCGGGGCGGCGGCGTAACCCGCGGCGCGGGTTACGCTCGCCTCAAGCCGCGTGCGCGGCGTGAGGCGCCGGCTGTGGACGCCGCCGGCGGGCGGGGGGATTTGGTGCCGAAATCAGCCGCTGTGTAAGTCTT
>JAISLM010000168.1 GCA_031290855.1 Spirochaetaceae bacterium | reverse complement strand
CCCCCTTCCCGTCGCCCCGGAGCCCGGGTAAGCGGCATAATCCGCCCGCGGAACCTTAGCGGCCGCCATTTACTCTCCAAACCGAACCGGCCCAGGGGGATACGTCTGCCCTGAAATCTGAATTGTGGGTCAAGTTTAGCCACAAAGGGCTGGGGAGCAGACCCCACTGCGAATAAGCGGTAAGCTCACCACCTATGGTAACGAGGCAGGGGTATGAAATACATGACTAGCACGAAAGAGCCGCCCGGCTGACGGTAATTAAGGGCGCTATCGACGGGGCCTGCACGGTAAAGCAGGCGCAAGCAAACTTGTCACGTTTTTGTTCAGCGAAAAGATCAGCTTCAAAGCGTATTACGGGGGTAAAATTTCGGACTTCCCGAACCCGGCGTGCCAACCGGCATAGGGCTGCCGGTAAACGCGATAAGCGGCCCGACAAAACGTATTGCGGCGCAAAACAGGGTTGTGATCGTGTACGGGGCTTACCAAGCCCCGGCGCGGAAGGCGCCGTACCGCTGATCGGCGGACTTCGCGCCAGTTTTGCGATGGGGCAGCGTCCGCTGGTAGAAACGCTTGAACGCATACGTGACTCGTTCAACCCGTACACAGTGGACGCGATAGCCCGGACCGCGGCAAGGATAGGGCGGGACAGGCTTTTTGAGGTGTTGAGAGAAAAATCGGCGGTGCCTGAACGTCTTGCGGGCGCGCGGGGAATACCCTGAAAGCCGGGGGGTCTGTCCGCAATTCGGGAATGATGCCGGGGGAACCCCCTAAGGGAGCGCTCCCCGCCCGCCATGAAAACTGCGGCTGCCGGTAAGCATGACCGGGGAGCCGCACTGTTACGAAAACACCCGTGCCGAAAGGTTTAGCGGGATATTGAAACAGAAATATGGTCTTGGATGTTCGTTTCGGAGCAGGAAGCGTGCGTTGATGTGGTTAACGATATGAAGCGCCTGAAAAAACGCATGTGGGGTCGTATAAAAATCTGTCAACCTATTTCAGGATTTGACCGGTCAATATTACAAAAACCGGGTTTCTATCCGATTATTAGTTAGGGGGCCTTATGAAAATGCAGGCGCGAAAGCGCGTTTTTTTCAATATCTGTCTGCTTTACGTTTCGATCTTCCCTGCGTCCGCCGTCATGGGAAAGGACGGCGTAAAGTTCAAGGTTCAGACCGACCAGCCGTATACGATGGTGGAGCGCTCGGACTTTTCGCGCTACGACAACAACAAGTACCTGGGGCACGTCCACCGCGAGGTTCGAGCCGCGATCAACCCTTCCGGCACGGACGGCAACGGTTCGACGCTGTACAGGGGGAACTTCATCGTGATGGAGGAGACGCTGCGCGACATGAGTCAGAGCGCCCGCGCCGTTAACTCCGTGATTCCCGTCAACTTCGCGCTGAACGCCGAGGGCAGGATGCGGATCGAGAACGACAAGGGCTTCCCCGCCCTCCGCAATTTTCCGGTGTACGAACAGGGCGGCGTGACAAAAGGCGATATCTGGACGGCCAAAGGCCAACGCGCCGTAGACCCGCTCAACGAGGGTAAAACCTTCCTCGTTCCGTTCACTGCGGTATACGAATACAAGGGCGTCGAGGATTACAAGGGCATCCCCGTCCACCACATAGAGGCGAGCTACGAGTCGGGCGCCGGCATCTCCGCGTTAGCGCCCGCCCCGGACGTCCCGTTCACGGGAGGTGCGGCCCTCAGCAAGGTAAGCGGGAAGCACGACGTCACGATACTTATAGCGGTGGAGAACGGCATAATGCTGCTGTCGAGGGACAACCTTGACGAGACCTTTTCGTGGAACGACGGCAGGGACGTGCGCTTCAGGGGCTTCACGCTCTGTTTTACGCAGAGCATCGTGCCGCTTGACGGCGGGAACATCAAGAAGAAGATAGAAAGTACCGCGGGCCTTGAGCTTGAACCGGTGGACGCGGGCCTGCGGCTCTCGATCCGCGATCTGCAATTCGTAAGCGATTCCGCCGAACTTCTACCGTCCGAAACGACCCGCCTCGACCTGATCGCCGCGTCCCTTTCGCCGGTAGAGAGCCGTACATTCCTCGTCGAAGGCCACACCGCCTCCACGGGCCGCCCCGACGCCGAGATGAGGCTGTCGATAGAACGCGCGAAGCGGATCGTGGACGAACTTGCCGCACGCGGCATCCCGCTGGGGCGCTTCATCTACAAAGGCTGGGGCGGCACAAAACCGATAGGCGACAACACCACCGACGCGGGCCGCAAACGTAACCGCCGTGTCGAAATCACAATCCTGGACTAACCCGCCGGCGCCGCCGGCATGGTAAGGGCGTTAGCTGCCGGGAAGTTCACCCCCTCATCGTTAACGCAGGGGTGCCAGCTAAACTTGACCCGTAAAAATTTTACCTGATGAAAAGCTCCCCGCCGCGCCGCCGGAAGTGTGTTTCCGGTCCGGCTCCTTTCCCTTTTTCTCCGTATGTTAAAGCAAAACGCGGGCAAGCGTACATATATTTGCATGAGATCTTTACGAATGCTGAAAAAGGGCGTGTGGTACGAAATCAGTACCCGCGTCAACAACAGGGAACCCCTGTTCCGCAGGGCCCGGGCCCTGGCGCTGTTCGACCGGGTTTTCCGTGAGACCGCGCACAGGTTTGCCTTCAAGGTCCGGGACTTAAGTCTTGCCGGCGACCGGCTGGCCTTTTACATAAAGCCCGCGGACGGGTTCGCGCTGCCCGCGATAATGAAATGGCTGAAGCAGACCTTCGCCCAGCGGTACAACCGGGACAGCGGACGGACGGGGCACCTGTGGGGCGACCGGTACCGGTCACGGATTCTGGAAGGGGAGCCGCCGGACGGCGGGGAGGCGGGAGAGGAGGCGGGGAACTTCCCGGCCTGCGGGGTCAGACCCCGCAGCGGGAAACGGGCGTCCGGGGCCGCGTTTTCCCGCCTATACCCCCTTCCCGTCGCCCCGGAGCCCGGATAAGCGGCATAATCCGCCCGCAGAACCGCAACAGCCGCCATTTCCTCCCCAAACCTAACCCGCCCAGGGGGATACGTCTGCCCTGAAATCTGAATTGTGAGTCAAGTTTAGGGGTGCCAGGCACTGAATTTGCCTAGTGTCGAGGAAAGCCGGTACGCTACATATGGGGCCGGGGTCAGACCCCGTAACGGCTGCCGGCCCAAATAGCCGCAAGGGAAAGATGAGACCCTTCTTATCGTGCTTGTGTGCGGGCAGAAACCGGAGGGACGGACCTTGCGGCTCACTTACCAAAACGCCTGCAAGGACAACCAGCCCGCTCCCCCGCCATTCTTCATTCTTCATTCTTAATTGCCGCCGCCCAGCGGCCTCTCCCGGCAGACTCGCGCGCCGCCTTGCGGCGGCTTGCGGCTTGCGGCTTAATAGTCAGGAATAACAAAACCGCCTGACTGGTCCGGAAGGCCGTTGGCCACGGCAATTTCTGTTGAAACGTCCCCGAAAACGCCGCCGTAGCGGAAGGCGGCGGTCTGTACCTTTACGAACTTAACGCCTGTGGAAACCACGGCCCCCGCCGCGTTTACGCGGGGCCAGG
>JAISLM010000167.1 GCA_031290855.1 Spirochaetaceae bacterium | reverse complement strand
CCCGGACGCCCGTTTCCCGCGATGGGGTCTGACCCTGCCGCCGTCCGGCGGGGCTCCCGCCGCCGTGCGTCCGGCGAGGCGGCGCGTGGTTACGGGTCTGACCCCGCAGGCCGGGAAGTCCCCCGCCTCCCCGCCGTCCGGCGGCTCCCCTTCCAGAATCCGCGACCAGTAACGGTCGCCCCACAGGTGCCCCGTCCGTCCATTATCCCGGTTGTACCTAATGGCGAAGGTCTGCTTCAGCCATTTCATTATCGCCGGCAGCTCGAACCCGTCCGCGGGCCTGATGTAAAAGGCCAGCCGGTCGCCGGCGAGACTCAAGCCCCGGACCGCGAAGACAAACCTGTGCGTGGTCTCCCGGAACACCCGGTCGAACAGCGCCGGCGCCCGCCCCCCTCGGAACAGGGGTTCCCTGTTGTTGACGCGGGTACTGATTTCGTACCACACGCCCTGTCTCAGCATTCTTAAATGTCTCATGTAAATATAATTGGTGGTTAACCCGCGTTTTGCTTTAACATACGGAGAAAAAACGGAAAGAAGCCGAACCGGAAAGTACCTTCGACCTTCCGGAAGAGCGGCGGGGGGCTTTTCGTCAGGTAAAATTTTTATGGGTCAAGTTTAGGGCGAGCCGTGCGGTATCTTAAGCGTTGTGTTGGTTGGGGCGTAGGCTCGATCGGGTGCGGAAGTTTATAATATCGTCTGGTTTAATACAAAATCTTTGTAGTCGTTGCCTTACTTGAGCCGCGGCAAGCGCGAACCGAAGGTTCGGCGGGGTATTAAACCAGACTTTGCGAATAATGGGATGCTGGCTGTCTAGTTTCCCGTGCGATATGGCTTTGGCGAGGGCGCTTGGAGGCAGGGGTTTGCAGCCGCCTCCGTAAGCAAGCGCCTGCGCGTCTCTCGTGCGGTAGGACTTTGGCGAAAGACTGGAGTTTGCGTGAAGCAAACGCGCATCGTTTGTACGGGTTTAGGTTTTGGGGCCGCCGCCATCTGAATCTTTTTTTTTACTGGCGGGTCTAAAGGAAAAATCCGTATTGAAATATTTGTCCATATCGATTTTGTTCAGAAAGCGCCTTAACAGTGTGCGGTAAATGACGAAAGACAGAAATACCGACACAATGAATATGAGCGGCAGTACGAATACGATAAAGTTGTCGCTGATAAACGGCTTTATAAAAACAAAAAACAGCAAAAACATCGCGATGAATATCAGTACCGTTAAAAGAATGTTAAAGCCCGCCGCCGCTATAACAAAAAGAATCGTATTTCCTTTTTTTGTCATGAAAGCGCTCCTTTGCCCGCGTTTGACGGGACGACGAACAGCGAAACGAGCCATATAATGATGCATACGACGACGGACGAGTCCGCGATGTTGAACGTGGGCCAGCGTTCAAAGCCCAGCAGTCCGAAGAATTTAACACTGATAAAATCGACAACGCCTTCGGGGCGGAATATGCGGTCTATCAGGTTGCCTATGCCGCCGCCTATGATTCCGGCGACGGCCCAGCGCTGCAACCCGGTAAAATCGGAGGATTTCCAGTAAAAAAAGCATAAAAACCCGAGCACGACAAGCGGCAGCACTATGAACAGCGCCGGACGGATCGGCTCAGGCAGGCTGCCGCCCAGACTAAACGCTATCACCTTGTTGCGGACATGGCAAACGCGGATCAGGTCGTTGTTAAAAACATCCGCAATCATTGTCCCTACGGGCCATTTGCCGGCTATGTAAGACTTTGTTACCTGATCAAGCAGGACTATCAGCGCGGTAAGCGAAAAAGGCAGCGCCTTTTTCAAAACGGTCGCGTTACTTTCTGTCATTATTATCTCCTATAACCCGGTCGGTACGTCGATGAATTCGGCGTCAACATCAAGGGCCGTTTTGCAACGTTCCATCAGTTTGCGCACTCCCCATACCTCGGTCGCGTAGTGGCCGCCCGCGATCATGTTAAGGCCGCCTTCGAGCACCGTATGGTAGACCGAATGGGAGGTCTCGCCCGTAACGTACAGGTCTATGCCTTCTTCTATGGCCTCTGCCGCTTCCATCGCGGCCCCGCCTGAAACAACGGCGCAGCTGACGTTCTCCTCCTTGCCGAATGGGTAGAGGGCGAGGGGCGGCGCAGCGCCAAAGCTGATCCGCCGCGCCGCCTCGTCAATCGTGAGCGCCTTGCGGAGCCGCCCTTTAAAGCCGATTTTTAACCCGTGGTACAGGCCGAAGGGTTCTTTGTCGGCAATGTCGAGCAGGCCGGCCAGCACCGCGTTGTTCCCAAGCTCGTCGTGTTTGTCGAGCGGAAGATGAGCGGCGTAAAGGGCAAGGTTGTTCTTGAACAGGAAGTCCAGCCGCGCCCTTAAAACGCCTTCGATTCTGAGCGGCGCTCCCCAGAAAAGCCCGTGATGGACAAAAAGCATCCCCGCGCCACAGGCCGCCGCCCTCTTGAACGTTTCAAGGCAGGCGTCTACCGCAAACGCGATCTTCCGCACTTCTGCGCCGTCGTTGTCGGCCTGTATGCCGTTCAAAGACGAATCCGCCGCGCTAAAATCCTCCAGCTTCAAAATGTCACGAAAAAAAGCGTCGATCTGCCGGGTTTTCATGGATTCGAGTATACGGGAAAGCCCTCCAAAAGAATATCCCCCCACCAGTGGCTTTCCCCCGTCGCGTTCAGTATGATAAGAGCGATTGACTAACGGTAAAGCATCCTTCATCCCTCATTGCTCATTGCTCTAAACCATTACCGGGTAACGATTTAAGCCGGGAAAGGGTCAGGCACCGGCCGCCTGGTAACCTACGTGTTAGCCGCTAGCCCCTCATCCCTCATTATCATTTCCCCTGTTAACGACAACGTGAACGGCTTTTGATTGACAGCCCGCAAGGGACATGCTAGATTTGAGTATCTTAACCGGTTTAATTCAAAGGAATATATGTATGGCTAGAAGAGTATGGAGCGTGGTATGTGTGTCGGCACTCATCGCGTTCACGCTGGCTGCCTGTGATGATTTTTTCAGCACAAGCTGGGGCGAGGCCCGCAAGTATGACCTGTCAAAAATAAAATTGACATCCGGCAATTTACAGGAGTGGAAGAACAAGGCCGTGGGCAACCCGGAACTTGCCGGGAAGCTTGTGGAAAAAATTATCCGCGAGCTTGACGGTAAAAGCGGCGCCGAAAAAGCGGCCTTTCAGGATGCCGGCGTCGATCTGGCGGTTGAACAGTCAGGTATCGGCACGACGATCCTGGACATTGCCGGCAAGGATATGGACAAGCTCGTGTCCGGCGGAGACGAAGACGCCATAAAAGGGCTGCTGGGCACCGTGCAGGGTAAATTCGGCGCTAAAGGCTATGCCGCCGCCGAAAACATTGCCGCTATCGCAGTAGGTAGCGTATCGGGAAGCAGCTTCGCTGCTGACGATCTGTATGCGGCGCAGGTCAGCGCCGCCGATGTCGGGATGGCTGTAGCGGTGCTGGCCCTGTCGATAATGCCGGATATAAACAGTAAAGGTTTTGGTAAAAATTCCTTGGACGATTCCGGTGTTTCATTATCGGGCGATACGTTTTCCGGGAGCGGATCTAAAGCAGCAACCTTTGCCGCGTACATGAACCTTATCATGAAGGATAATACCGGCAAATTTACCGGTAACCCTATCACCAGCGGCCTGAAATCGGCTTTCGAATAAGTGGAAAGAATGATGAAAAAAGTAACCGCCTTTGTTTTTCTGTTGTGCGTAGCGGCGGCGGCCTTTGCCGCCGATGATAAACGTACGGAAATGCCCCGTCTTGAGATACCGTCCGCGCAGACTACCGGTTTCGGCGGTGCGCACGTAGCTTTTACCGACAATGTGTCTGCCCTGCTGGTAAATCCCGCCGCGATCATGCGGGTCAGACAGCGCAGTTTCTTCGCCCCGTCCTTCACTATCGTTAGCCCGCAAAAGACTTTTGGCCTGCTCGGAAAAATTGGCGACGGCGCCGACATCGGCCTCGCGCTGGAAGCTCTGAACAACCCGGGCAATCCCGGCAAGATCCCGTTCGGTGCGGCGTTCAACGAGTTCCCGATCTCGATAGCCTGGGTCGCGGACGGTTTCGGATTCGGCATCTGGGACAGGATCGCTGTCAACGCTAACATATCCGGTACCAACGCGGAGGCCGTAATGCTGGCCGATCTGATTGTCCCGGTCGGCTTCGCGTTCAAAATTCTGGATACCGGCGCGCACGATGTTGACGCGGGTGTCGCGTTGAAGCTGTTCGGGCGCGGTTATGGCAAGAAAATGATCAACATAACGGAGGTTATCGATAACCCTGATCAACTTGTCGATGATTTGGGGGTGCCGATCATCTTTGGCGTCGGTATGGACCTCGGTTTTATCTACCGCTGGGACATCGGACTTTCCGCCGGCCTCACGTTTGACGACATATTTAACCACGGGAGCGCGGTTGCCTACGCCGGTAACGGCGAGGCGGACAAGGACGGTTACTATGTGCCGTTTTCGTTGAACATGGGCATCGCCTACGACCTTAAGATCGGCGCTTTCTGGCAAAACGCCCCAAGTTTCATCGCAAGAACTGGCGTAACCTTTGCTTTTGACTGGCGTAGTTTTGATCTGGTGTTTGAAACCGAAAATCCCTACTTCAAGCGCAACCCGGCGCTCGGCATAGGGCTCGGTTTGCAGTTTACCTTTATCGACATATTCAAACTGCGCTTAGGCATGAACGAGATGCTCCCCGCCTTTGGCGTCGGCTTTGACCTTGGAACCTTTGAGTTCGATATGTCCTACTACGGCAGGGAATTCGGCTTGGAGCCCGGTCAGATGCCGGCCGCGGCGGTAGACCTGGCTTTTGCGATACGTCCGGGCGCCAAGGAACGGAATTGGCCGTGGACAAGGGGTTCTCTGACCGAGTTGATCAAGGGAATGGTCGAAAAGTCGAAAGAGAAAAAGGCGTCTGATGCGGCCTCCCCGGGCGCAAGCGCGGAAACGACGGCGCCGCTTGACGGCGAGGCTTTCTCTCCCGCTGACGATGAGGCGTCGTCCGGCGACACCGAATCCGCCGCCGAATGAGCGCGGTCCGCCCGCAAAGCTCAGACGGACGCCAATTAGCAATCAATAGAGCCTGTCCCAAAACTAATTGACTGTGCGCTAACGCGTACGGTTTTGGGAAGGCCTCAACAGGAAATGAATACCTGCAAACCCGCCTGGCGCGGGTTTGCCTTCCTGTCCGTTGTCTAAAAACGAGCCTACGCGCGGCAAGCGCGAACCGAAGGTTCGGCGGGGTATTAAACCAGACTTTGCGAATAATGACTTGTTGGCATCTGCTTCCGGCGCATCGGTAATCACGCTCAAAGCGGACGTGTCACTTGGCAAAAAAATCAAAAAAATATAATATCACACTGTAAAAACCTGTTAGGTTGAAATAAATTGGGATAGACGGGAGATGCTATGGCTGATGCGGATATCGGGCTCGTGGGGCTCGCGGTTATGGGTGAAAACCTCGTGCTGAACATGGAAAGCCGGGGGTTTACGGTGGCTGTGTACAACCGTACCGCTTCCCGTGTCGACGAATTTATCGCCGGGAGGGGCGCGGGGAAGCGGATTTCGGGACACAAGGATATTGCCTCGTTTGTCGCGGCGCTTTCCAGGCCGCGCAAGGTCTTTATCATGGTGAAGGCCGGCGCGGCGGTTGACGAGACGCTGGCGCGGCTTTTCGAGGTGTTGGAAATAGGGGACGTGATCATCGACGGCGGTAATTCAAACTACCAGGATACGGTGCGCCGTGCCGCGCTTGCCGAGTCTAAGGGTTTTCTGTATGTCGGCACGGGGGTCTCAGGCGGAGAGGAGGGGGCGTTACGCGGCCCCAGCATCATGCCGGGCGGTTCCGCGGCCGCATGGCCGCTCGTCAAGCCTATCTTGCAAAAGATTGCGGCGCAGACCGACGGCCTGCCCTGCTGCGACTGGGTCGGAGAGGACGGGGCGGGGCATTTCGTCAAGATGGTGCATAACGGGATAGAGTACGGCGATATGCAGCTGATCTGCGAAGTCTATCAGATGCTAAAGGACCTGCTTGGCCTCTCGTACCCGGAAATGCGGGACGTGTTCGACGGGTGGAACAGGGGGCGGCTCTGCTCCTACCTAGTCGAGATCACACGGGACATCCTCGGCTTCAACGACGAGGACGGGAAGCCGCTGGTCGAAAAGATACTCGACACGGCGGGGCAGAAGGGTACGGGCAAATGGACGGGTATCGCGGCGCTTGACTCCGGTGTGCCGTTGACGCTGATAGCCGAGGCGGTCTTCAGCCGTTGTCTTTCCGCGGTTAAGGACGAGCGGGTGAAGGCTGCCGGGTTCTTTCCCGCGCCGAAGATGAATCCTCCGGCGGACAGGAAGGCGTTCATCGAGGATTTGGAGAAGGCGCTGTACGCGGCGAAGCTTGTCTCCTACGCGCAAGGCTTCCTCCTGATGCGCGAGGCCGCCAGGGAACATGGCTGGAAGCTGAACTACGGCGGGATAGCGCTGATGTGGCGGGGCGGTTGCATAATACGTTCGGTGTTCCTCGGCAAAATAAAAGAAGCCTTCGATAAGAACGGCGCGTTGGAAAACCTTCTGCTCGATCCGTTCTTTGCGTCGATCATCCGCGAGGCCGAGGGGGCGCTGCGGCGCGTCGCGGCGGCGGCGGCCCTGAACGGCATCCCCGCTCCGGCCCTGACAAGCGCCCTTTCTTACTTCGACGCTTACCGGAGCGAGCGTCTGCCCGCGAATCTGTTGCAGGCCCAGCGGGATTATTTCGGGGCCCATACCTACGAGCGTATCGACAGGAAGCGCGGTGAATTCTTCCATACAAATTGGACGGGGCACGGCGGTTCCACCAGTTCGTCAACATATAATGTTTAGGAGGAGATTATGGCTGATTTAATGATTCCGCGGAAAGCGGAGCGGGGACACGATTTTTTGGCGCTGGGTGCGCTGGTTACAAGGCTCAACCCCGGCGTCGTGCCGTTCGCGGAGGCGAGCGCGTACAATCTTGTCGTGTCTGGGGGCGAGTTCAACGTGGCGGCGAATCTTTCAAACTGCTTCGGCATGGACACGGCGCTTGCGAGCGCGATGGTGAACAACCCCATCGGCAGGCGCATCGATCATTCCGTCCGCTGGATGGGCGTGAAACCCTACTACCGGCATTTCGAGACGGACGGCGTGCGCGGCCCGAACATGGCTATCGTCTGGAGCGACGAGGGGCACGGCGTCCGCGCCCCGGTCGTGTTCTACAACCGCTCAAACGAGGCGGCGGCGCGGCTTGGACCGGGCAGCTTCGACTGGAAGGAGATAATCGGTGTTAAGGGCGCTCCCCGCACGCGCTGGTTCCATTCCGGCGGCATCTTCGCGGCGCTGTCCGACAGTACGGCCCAGTTGATCATCGAAGGAGCCAAGGCGGCAAAGGAGGCCGGGGCCGTCGTTTCGTTCGACCTGAACTACCGCGCCAAGCTCTGGGCTGTCGCGGCGGCGGAGGCGGGACTCTCGGCGGCCGCCGCCGAGGAGAAGGCGGCGCGTACCCTGCGCGAGATAGCGAAGTATGTGGACGTGCTCGTAGGTAACGAGGAGGACTTGCAGAAGGGGCTTGGCCTGCCGGGACCGGACCTTGTCTCGAAGGGAAAACTCGATCCGTCTACGTTCTTCGGGATGATAGACATTGTGGTAAAGGACTTCCCCAACGTGAAGGCCGTAGCCACAACGCTGCGCGAGGTTCATTCTACGAACCACCATTCTTGGGGCGCCGTGCTTTGGCTGGACGGCAAGACCTACACGTCCCCCGTCGCAGAGCTTAACGTTTACGACCGCGTAGGCGGCGGGGACGGCTTTGCGGGCGGCCTATTCTACGGCCTCCTGTCCGGTAAAAGCCCCGAAGAAAGCCTCAGGCTCGGCTGGGCGCACGGCGCTTTGCTTACAACTACGCCCGGTGACACGACAATGACCGGCCTCGATCAGGTTGAGGCGTTTGCCAAGGGCGGGTCGGCCCGTATACAGCGATAAATGAAATTACTGATCGCGGTACCGACATACAACGAAGCTGAGAATATACGCCCTTTCATAGACGCTGTTTTTAGATATATAACTTTACATACCACCACCACCACCACCACCCCCGGATTTATCGCGGATAATGATACGCACGGGGCGGGGGCTTTCTCCGCGGACATACTTGTAATTGACGATAATTCCCCTGACGGCACGGCGGACATTGTAGAAAAACTCATTTACAGCTACCCGGAGCGGCTGCATCTGCTAAAGCGTCCCGGCAAACAGGGTCTGGGAACGGCCTATCTTGCCGCGTTTGAATGGGGTCTAAGCCGGGAATACGATGTGTTTCT
>JAISLM010000166.1 GCA_031290855.1 Spirochaetaceae bacterium | reverse complement strand
CCAAAATACGCATCAGTAGAATTAGGGTCTATGCTTAAAGCTTGGGCAAAATCCGCAAGCGCTTCTTCATATCTTTTCATATTAAAATATGTCATTCCGCGCGCTCTATATACGCCGGTAAGATTAGGCTCTATTAATAACGCTCGATTAAAGTCGGCAAGGGCATAATCATACCCATACAAATTATCATTAACAATACCACGCCGGTAATATGTTAAAGCATTATTTTTGTTAAGTTTAAGAGAGGCAGTATAGTCCAAAAGCGCTTTTTCATATTCTCCTGTGCTGAAATAGACCCAGGCTCTGTTGTCATAAAATTCATATGTGGAACCATCTACGTTTATCGCCATACTATGATCGCTAATAGCTTCTTGATATTTCCCCAATTGATATAATGCCAATGCCCTGTTATTATACGCCCACGCGAAATGCGGATCTATCTCCAGGGCTTTTGTATAATCGCGTACCGACTGATCATAATTGCCCATGTCGTAATAAATAACACCTCGAAAGTAGAACGATAATTCATTTTGTGGTTCAAGTATAATAGCCTGGTCAAAATTAGGGATGGCTTCCGCGTGCTTACCTAAAGTAAAATATACGACTCCCCGATTATGGTAGGCAAGCGCACAGGATGGATCAATTTTTATAGCTTGGTTAAAATAGTCAAGCGCTTTGTAATAATTTCCTTCCCGGTATAGCGTTTCTCCAAACTCGGTTATTTTTTCAGCATTACCTGTCAATTGGCTTTCTGAAGTACTTTTCGTTTGAGGAATTGAATTTGTCGTTTGGCATCCTGTACACAAGATGGTCAAAATAAAAAAAATGCTTTTCTTTTTCATAAAAAAATGCCATCTCTTATCCCCATGCGGCTATTTTAAATGTTCGCGCAGGGGTACCAGGCGCCTCCTGGGCGGCATACCTCTGGGAAGGGCGTTGATGGAAAGTGTACACCGGGGACGGAAAAATTTTCAAGGAGGGAGAGCGTGTTCCGCACCTGACGGTAACAACCCTCTCTCACAGACGACACCGCGCCCGTAAACGATTCACCGGACGCCTTTTGCCTGAACGAGAGACGACGATCCTCTTCCGTCGATAACAGCCTTCTCTCACAAACGGTACCACGCCCGTAAACGATTCCGCCGGACACCTTTACCTGGATGGGGACAGCGGTAATCATTTGCAAGAGCATACGGCACAGTGCCCGGAGGATATAACAGGCGCACCCAGCGCAATTTGCTCCGCAAATTGCTGCGGAGTTTTGCGACAGTTAAGCGTTGTTTGGAAGCAAATCGCGTTCTAGTGTCGCAAAACTCCATGCCTTTATCCACAGACGACACCGCGCCCGGACTGCTACCAGCGTCAATACCGAAAAAGCCATGGAGTGAGGCTTGTTACCATGGCGCGGCGGGTGGGCGCCCGTCCTTGAACCATTTGTGAAGGCGAGCGACGAAGGAGCGTCCCAAAGGGCGCCTGAACATGGTGAAGGGATGGGCATACCCGCCGCGCTACATGCACGAGTTATACTCCATGGCTTTTTTTTGTTTGTACGCCTGTTCAAGCCCCGGACGCTGTGCCGTAGAGAACCTCGATACGCTCCACCGCGGAACGCTGTTTTACTTTTAACAACAGGGTTTGTTCCTGGGAAGAATATGTCCAGCCGGAAGAATCGTAGCGTTCAAACTGCGGGTCCGGGGAAGAACCTGCGCCGGAAAACCGGAGGGCGCTAAAAGGCCGTATCCCCCGAATCATCATGTAGTGGGTTTCCCCGGCGGGAAAACTCACTGTGATTTCCGTAAGCCCCGGTTTTTGCTGGGCGGATACATTTGACGCGGCGGTCCAGGCCCACAATCCCGACGCGGAGCTTTCGTTTGGGGACAGGCTTTGCGCCCTGGCGTAATACTCGCCTTTGTCTTCGGTTCGGCAGATACGGTACATTCGCGCGGAACCAAGACGTTCGGCGCCGGGCTTCCCGCTAAAGCCGCCGTCATCGCCCCGCAGCACAATCCGGGGCACCGATCCGGCATCATCCGCAAGCGACAGAACCGAAAGGACAACGCTCCTTCCCAGAGCCTGCCGCGTCTCGTCATTGAGCCGGGAAAGGCAAATGCCCAGGCGAAGATTCAGTTCGATGTCCGCTTCCCGGCCGCTAAACACCAAAACCGCATCGATAAACGGATTTTTTTTAAGACCGTCACCGGCCACATAAAAAGCCTGATCCAGAAAACGTTCATAGGGATTGTCCCTGCCGGGCCTAATCCGCTCCCAGTCAAGATAGCCTTCAAGAAAGCCCGCGCTTTGTTCTATAGTCATCGCCGCGGGATCGAAAGACCGGAGCATGTCGGCGGCATCGTCCAAAAGGTTGTTCCGGCCCCGTGTCCCCAAAAATTCAATCACGTGGAATTCCTTGAGGAAATCGGCGGAACGTTCGTTAAAGAGCCGCGCGAGACGGGTGTAGCGTTCCCGTTCCAGCGCGGAAAGGGAACGAAGCGCCGCGTCCAGTTTTCCCGTATACGCGGACGCCTCAAAGGAAGAACTGTCCGCCGGGGAAGGAGAGTAGGCCGCTGTGATCGCCGCCGAAACCGCCCGGTAGGTACCCCGTTTGAGGGCTTCGCTCATGTACGCGTTGGCCGTTTCCCCGGTCAAAAGCACGGCGGAATCGGGAGAAGCCGCCGCCCTGTTCCACGCGGAATACGCCTTGTCCCGCCACTGTGTTACCGCCCCTTCGTATTCGGAGGGGATCCTCGCCGAAGCCAGGATAAAGTTTCCGGGATCTATCGTGCGCCGATCGGGAATCGCCCGGCAGCTTAAAGTTCGGTT
>JAISLM010000165.1 GCA_031290855.1 Spirochaetaceae bacterium | reverse complement strand
TGTCCAGGCGTTATACGATGCGTATTCAGGACGGCATTGTAAGCGGGGACGACGCGAGGCAGGCAATAATCGAAACGGTTCGTTCTTCCATGGAATCAAATACAATTACGGAAGAAGATCGAAGGTATTTTTACGAAGCGCTGGATTTTCTGGGAAAGCTGCCGTAGTGTTCTGTCTAAACCAAATGACATAATGACGATGTAACCCACGCCGCTGATTATGGCGTAGGCAGGTACAGCGTCCGTACCTCGAACAGGCGCACAAACACGAAAACGGCGGGGCCTGTTACCGGCAACGCCTCGATCACAGATCGTGTCGTTGCCGGCAACACCCGCCTTCGCCTTTTCCCGCGTGCGCCTGTTATATTCTCCGGACGCTGTACCAGTCCGATTAAACATAATCTGCGGCGACGGTAATTTGGCGGTATTTGCCCTTTGGTTTGGTCAAAACTGTGAGAGTGAACCTTTGCCGGCGGAAGAGGCTCTGCGGCTATCTGTCCTGGACAGGAAGCCGGTGTTCTGTCCAAATCAAACAGCGATATGAGAATGTTCAGTGTAATTGCCCACGCCGCTGATTATGGGGTGGGCAGGTACAGCGTCCGTACCTCGAACAGGCGCACAAACACGAAAACGGCGGGGAGAGTCATTAGTGGGGCAGGCTCACTTAGCCGCATCTTTCCATCTGTCTGACAAGGGCCGCCATGTCCCTGGGGAGCGGCGCTTCAAGGCAAAGGCCCGCCGCGTATCCCGGCAGCGTGAGCTTTAGGGCGTGAAGGCCAAGCCGCCGGAGAAGGGGCTTTTCCTCAAAGGCGTCGCCCCGCCAGTTTCGTTTAAAAGATGAAAGAAACACGCCATTTCCGTCTCTTTTCCCGTACAGGGGATCGCAGACTATCGGGTGTCCCATGGCGGCAAGGTGAACCCGTATTTGGTGGGTTCTGCCGCTAGCCGGCTTTGCCTCGACAACGCTGTAGTTTCCGGCGGACAGCAGCAAGGCGAAACCGGTATGCGAAGGCTTCCCCCGGTATTTGTCGATGATCGTCAGGTGCTTTTTATTGCCGTCGGGAAGAAGGGGAAGGCCGCAGTCCGCTTTGCCACCCGGCCAGGCGGGCCTTCCGTGAATGACGGCGGTGTAGGTTTTTTCCACGCTTCGGGATTCAAAGGCCGCCGAAAGCGTTTTATGTGCCGAGGCGTTTTTGGCAAACACCACGATCCCGGATGTTTCCTTGTCGATCCGGTGGACAATGTAGAGTTTCGGCGCCTGTCCCGAAACCCGATCTCCGTGTTCCCGGCTGCCTGTTCCGCCGGACAGCGCGTTTGCCAAAAGCCTGTCGAGCCGCTCGGCGCTTTCTTCCCAGCGCTCACCTCCCACGGAAATTCCCGAAGCCTTGTTGACCGCGATAATGGCATCATCCTCATAAATGATCGAAAAAAAAGCCTGTTGTTTCATGTCGTATGTTACCGGTGAAGCCGGGCCGAAACGGGCATTAAAAAACCCTCCGTGAGCCGGGCTTGACCACGGGGATTCCTTTTTTGCAGAGTTCGCAGTCCGCGGCGTCCCAGTTGGCGGCGCCGATTTTGCAGGCGGCGTAGAGGGGCCAGGCAAGATCGGCCGCACCGGGCGCGCGACGGTCGACTACACAGGCCGCGGCAACAACACGCGCCCCCAGGGTTTCCAGCGCCGCGGCGCTTTCCCCGGAAGATTTTCCCGTGGTGATCACGTCCTCGCAGATAAGAATTTTTTCGCCGGCCCGAACCTCAAAACCCCGCCGCAGCGACATTGCCCCCGAATCGTCGCGCTCGGTAAAAAAAGCGGGGAGTCCCAGCTGCCTGCCAAGTTCATAGGCAGCGACGATACCGCCCATCGCGGGGCCCACGACGGCGTCAACGGAAAGAATGCCGCCGGCCATGTGCGCGCGGATTTGTTCCGCTATCGCGGCAAAGGCCGCGGCCGCTTTATCGGGGTATTGAAGAAGCCGCGCGCACTGAAAGTATTTATCCGAATGACGGCCCGACGACAAAAGAAAATGGCCTTCCAGCATGGCTCCCGATTCCCGCAAAAGTTCCGGAACTTCTTTCATTCTAGGAGTATACAGGATGAAGGCGGAAGAGTGAAGCGGGAAGCTGACGAAGCGGGCAGGGCGTGATACAGTATCCGAATGAAGCTCCTTCTCCATGTCTGCTGCGCTCCCTGTTCCCTTATGTGCATCGAAACCCTGGCGGCCGAAGGCATTGAGCCGGCGCTGTACTGGTACAACCCGAACATTCATCCATTCACCGAATACAGGAGCCGCAGAGATTGTCTTTCCGGCTATGCGAAAAGTCTTAACCTTGCGCTTGTTGTCGAAGACGAATACGGCCTGCGGCATTTTATCGGCGGGCTCCGCGAAACAGGCCGTGCGGAGGCGGCGGACGCCGTTCCCGGCGCGGATGAGTCGTCCGCGTTCCGGTTTCCCGGCCGCTGCGCTTTTTGTTACCGTCTCCGTCTCGAAAAGGCCGCCGCCGCCGCGAAAGAGGGGGGCTTTGACGCGTTCAGCACAAGCCTGCTTATAAGCCCCTATCAGGATCATGAACTTTTGAAAAAGACAGGCCGGGCCGCCGCCGTCAAATACGGCGTCGAATTTTTATACCGGGACTTTAGGCCGTTTTTCCGGGAGGGCCAGGCGAAGGCACGGGCCGCCGGCCTTTACGCGCAAAATTACTGCGGCTGCGTTTTCAGCGAGGAAGAACGCTACCTGCCGGCAAAGACGGAATGAGTCTCCGTACAGGGCAGGCCCAAAACTTGACTCACATATCTAAAGAAATTTAACCATGTTTTACCCTTTAGTTTGGCCAGATCTCTGTGGACTCTCTTCTGCCAACAAAGGCCCCCTCTTGCAGTTTGGTCAAACCAAAGGACGAATACCGCCAATTACCGGCGCCGCCAACTACGTTTGTACGGACTGGCACAGCGCCCGTGAACGATTTGTCGGACGCCTTTTACCCGGACGGGGGCGGCGACGATCCCCTTGCAAGAGCATACGGCGTCCGTGGACAAAAGTCAGGCCAAAGCCTGCGTAAGTAACGGCGACGACCGTCTAGCAGTTTGTCGCGCTTCGCGCATAAATTGCATAAAAATTCACGAAAGTGAATTTTTATACCTTACAAACTGCCAAAGCAGCCCAATAATGGAGATTTTTTGCATGAATATGCAAAA
>JAISLM010000164.1 GCA_031290855.1 Spirochaetaceae bacterium | reverse complement strand
GAGGATGATTACGGCAACCATATCGAGATATGGAACGCGGAAACCGGGGAAAACATCAGGACGATCTGGGAACGCGGTGGGGTCTTTTCCCTTGCCTTTACCCCGGACGGCAGGCGGCTTGTGGCGGGCTGTACCTTTAGCGATGCCTGGTTCATCAGAGTTTTTGACGTTTTAACCGGGGATGAACTGTAGGCGCCGAATTTGCGTAGTGTCGTCAGAGTCGTGCTACGCTATATCTGGGGCCGGGGTCAGACCCCTCCCGGTAATGCGGTGATGCCGGCCGTATCACCCCTTGACATTGTTTTAGGGCGGGAATAGCGTCGGCGGCGTAGTCCTCTTTGGGTGTTCGGGCGTCGTCATCCTTCCGAAAGCTGCGGGATGACCACAGGCACGCCCCGGACGGTTTCCACCGCGACAGGCATTCCGTATACCGAGCCAATGTTCTCTGGTGTCATAACCTCCCCGCCTCCGTAGGAAAAAACACGTCCGTCTTTGACAAACAGAAACTTGTCGCAGTATCGCAGTGCAAGGTTCAGGTCGTGGATGACGATCAGTACGCAGATGTTTTGCTCCCGCGCAAGGCCGCGCACAAGAGTGAGCATCTCATGCTGGTTCTTCGGGTCTAGGTTGCTGGTGGGTTCGTCCAGCAGCAGCAGTACGGGATGCTGTACCAGCGCCCGCGCCAGCACGACCTTTTGCAGTTCTCCTCCGGAAAGCTCGTCTATGTACCTCAACCTGAAGTCCGACAGGCCCATCCGCTCTATCATTGCGCCGCAAATTTCCATGTCTTCCCTGGAGACCGTCCATTTTATATACGGTTTGCGCCCGAGCAGGACGGCGTCGAATACCGTAATTTTACTCAGTTCGTTCTTTTGCGCCACATAGGATACCTGACGCGCCGTTTCCCTCCGCCCCATCTTCATAAGGTCCCGGCTGTCGATGTAAACCCTGCCTGTTTTGGGAGTGCGTATCTTGTTGAGGCAGGTGACAAGGGTGCTTTTTCCCGCGCCGTTATTTCCTAAAATCCCGACGCACTCGCCCTGCGACACGTCAAAACTTATATCCTTTAGAACATCATTCTTCCCGTAAGAAAAAGAAATATTTCTGACGCTGATCACGCTAATGTTTTCCTTCTTTAATTATCATGTACAGAAACAGCGGCGCGCCAAGGAAAGAAGTAAGCGCCCCTATAGGAAGGATCGTGGGAGCTATCAACATTCGGGACACGATGTCGGCGGCCATCATGATCACCGCGCCGGTCAGGGCCGAGCCCGGAATAAGAAAGCGGTAATCGTTTCCGGCGAAGCGGCGCACGATGTGCGGGGCAATCAGGCCGATAAAGTTGATCGTACCAACGAAGGCCGTGGCGGCGGAGGAAATCAGGGCACAGACCGTCATGCTGACAAGAATCAGCATATCGACAGGCACGCCCAGACTTTTTGCGGTATGCGTACCGCTTTCCATAGCGTTATAGTTCCAGCGGTTAAAGATGAAGTACAGGAACGCGGCGACACCAAGAAAAAAAATAAGGGCAATCTCCGCCCAGCCCGCCCTGCCAAGGTTACCGAAGGTCCAGTAGACGATTGTTGTTACAACAACGTCGTCGCAAAAATACTGCACCAGCGCGGTCGCGCCGGCAAATAACGAGCTGAGCGCCACGCCGGCCAGAACCATCACCGACGGCGTGACGCCGCTGACGCGGGAGAGGCCCAGTATCATTGCCGTGGTGGCGATGCCGCCCAGGAACGCGCAGACGGTAACCATGTAAGGATTCGTGATTGTGAGCGCGGCCCCGGCATTGACCTGGATGCCCGCCCCCAGATTCACGATGGCGAAGGCCGCCCCGAAGGAAGCGCCCTGGGACACCCCCAATGTTGACGCCGACGCCAGCGGGTTTCGCAGCACGTTCTGCATGACGCAGCCCGTCATCGCAAGCGCGATACCGACGCTTATCGCCGTCGCGATCCTCGGCATCCGAACATTCCAGATGATGGCCCTGCTTGACGCGGTACCCCCTCCGAAAATCGTCCTCAAAGTTTCTGCTATAGAAAGCCCGGAGGAGCCGACGGATATGGACAGTACGAACATGGCGGAAAGGACGAGCGCAAGAGATAACAGCGCCGCCCATTTCCCCGCCAGGTACCTGTTATATTCGCCTCTGCCGGTAGCCGGGCTTTCATGACGCATCCGGTCAATCACCTATCGTTATGGTTCCGTAATAGAGCCCGCCGCCCGCCATAGCGTCGTAAATGTTTTCGCCCAGAAAAAAGGTAAGTATCTCGGCGGATTTTTGGGCGATGTCGATATCGGCGAACTGCGCGGGGAACAGAACCTTACCGGCATAGTAGGCGTTTACCAGCGCGTAAGAAATGTTCATACCCATGTTATTGAAGGACGGCATCGTATAAACCCGCCCCTCACGCACGGCGCGCAAGGACTTGAAGTATTCGGGATTGGTCGCGTACTCGTCGTTTACCAGATTCATGTTGCCCGGATCAAGAAAGATCACGTCGGGGTCCCACACGACGATCTTCTCAAGATCGGTCTCGTAGTAGCCCTCCTTCTCAACCTCGTCGGCCACGTTCAGCGCGTTGATTACCGTGAAAGGGCCGAACTTCGAATAAGTGCCGGCAAACCCGTGCCTCCCGTTGAAGGTTACCGCGCCTGTGTAGGCCTTCAACTTTTCTCCATCGGCAATACCCCGAGTCCGGCTGCCCAGGTCTTCCTTGCAGGCGTCGATAAAGGACAGAATTTCCTCGCAACGCTCCTCCGCCCCGACCGCTTCGGCAAACACCCGCATCGCCTCGTAAAAAGTCTCGTTTGCCAGACCGTTGCTTATATAGCGGACGGAAACGACGGGGATGCCGGTCTGTGTCTGCAGCTCGTCGGCGGCCTCCCGCGAGAAACCGGTAAGGACAAGGTCGGGCGCCAACGCTATGATCTCTTCGGGATAACCGTTGTTGTTTCCGCTGCCGCCCCCCGCGCCCACCAAAGGCAGACCCTTTATCGCGTCATAATGGACCGGACTGTAATCCCGCAGAACCGTCATCCCTTTCGCGTCCTGCTCCTCGACACCCGTCATCATACTAACGACATCCAGATACGCTGCCATACGCGGCGCACCGGAACCCAGGCAGATGATCGTCTCCACCGTTTGCGGTATCTCAACTTCTCTGCCCCACACATCACTTACAAGCCTTGTTTCCTTTGTTGAAGCGCCCCCACCCTTAGACTTGGAACAAGCCGAAAACGAAAGGAGAAACACCAAAGACAGGACAACACCAAAAAAACGTTTCATAATACGCTCCTCCTACATGAACCTGCTGTACGACGAAAAACAGTCAAGACAAACCTTTTTTCCGTCCTCGAACCGCAAATAATTTTCCGCGGTCTTTTCCCCGCAACATTCGCACACAAACGAGTTGAAAACCCTGGCATTTTCCGGCAGACCGAACGACGGCGTTTTCACGTCAAACATCTCGCCGCACGGCGCGGCCAGTATCCCCCTCTGCGCCTCTTCACGGGATCTGCCGTTCCTCTGCGCCTCTCGCGTCACGAGGCGGACGCTTTTGCCCGTATTCCGGTTGAAGAATGAGAAAGCCTGCTTCCCGCGCAGCTTGAAAAGAAGGTTCCCCTTGCCCACACTACATCCCAGCACGACGGAAATCGCGTCAACGCCGCAGGCGTCGGTTTCCGTCACGCACACAAACTCCTCGTCCTGTGAGAACCCCAGCCCCAGCAGCTCACGCGCATAAACCGCGGCCTTGTAGCCGATTGCGAGGCCGGGGCAGCTATGCCCGTGAAATTCCACGGATCTTTCCCACAGCTCGCCGTCACTGGCGTTTAGAATAGCATTCATACCCTGCTCCTTATGAGAAAATAAATTAAGAGGAGTTCGTCTCCAAAACAGCCGTGCCAGACAAAGCCGGAACATCGCCGCACCGTCCCTTCATGGGACATTCAGATCAGGAAAGCAACAAAATCCGCGCCTTCATGGCACGGTACCGATATACAGCGTAGCACGGTAAGCCGACTTTATCAAGCCCCCGCGTTGCCTCATCAAAAATGTTACCCAAACTATAATAGACTTGTTCAGAAACTTCAGTTTATGAACAAAAACCGCTTAAAAAAGCAAAATATGGAGCATTTTGCCGGGACTTGTGAAACAAGCAGCCGGGTTATTGAACAAGTCCGATAAGGACGCTGAACGGAGTGCGTCCCCTAGGGGTTATCCATGAAAGAAAAACAGGCGGTAACCAGGGAGTATACAACCCCTTATCAACAGGCAGCGAAAACAACGAAGTCCGTGGCGCCCGGTGAATTCACCCGGCCGGCCCTGCCGCCGCTTCCTTCAGGCCGTCTAACAGCCTGTTTATTCGCAGTGGGGTCTGCTCCCCCGCCTTATCCCTTCCTTATCGGGTTAGGCAGGAAGTAAAACGTCAGGCAAAACAGCTTGACGCTGTTTTGTGGCGGGAAGGTTCATTATCCCCTGTCCCATTCATAAACTATATCATTCTTTTTGAATTCGGAATTGCTGGGCGTCCCTATCGTCCTTAACGCAGTGGGGAATGAGCCTCCGCGCGGCAAGCGCGAACCGAAGGTTTGGCGGGGTATTAAACCAGACTTTACGAGTAAGCGGCTGAACGCCCCCCGCCGGCGCCTGACCGCCCGGAAAGACGCGTCTCTATCACGGACAACAGGGAATCAAGCCTGGCAAGACGGCGAAGCATTAATCCGGCATATTTTTGTTCAAGTTTATCGCAGGCGTCGTTTAGAATTGCCTGGAACAGCGCGGCGCCGCCCGGCAACTGGGGCGTGTTCATTTTACCAGTAACCCGGGAGCGGCGGCGGCGTTGAGATCGCCGGAGTGTTCCTCCGCTTTGAGGGAGCCGTCCATTGAACGTATAAAAGTTACCGCCGCAATAAGAGCAATAAGTATCAACACTAATTTCCGCATTATCTTCTCCAAAACACCGTCTGACTGTTAATCGTCATTCAAACCAGGCACTGTTAATAAATTACTGCTAATATTTCACATATTCAAGAGGGTTTACGGCTCTGCCGTTTTTGTATATTGCGAAATGCAGGTGCGAGCCCGTGCTGCGTCCCGTGCTGCCGACCGTGCCGATATTATCGCCCTGGACGACGCGCGCGCCTTCCTTCACGTTTGTCGAGTTGAGGTGCGCGTACATGCTTTGAAAGCCGCCGCTATGCGTGATGATAACGTAGTTTCCAAAAACGGAACTGTAGGACACGGTTGTAACCTTGCCGTCCGACGCGGCTTTGACGGGCGTTCCCGTGTTTGCCGCAAGGTCTATCGCGCTGTGGTAGCGGCGCTGTCCGCTGAACGGGTCCTTTCGCCAGCCAAAGGACGAACTGAGCCGTCCCCGTACCGGGTAGGTGAACAACTCTCCCAGCGCCATCTTCAAATCGTCCGACCGCATCTTCGCGCCGGGCAGGAACAGGATCTCTCCCGCTTTGATGTCGTCGTTCTGTATGTCGTTAGCGTCCAGAATCGCTTCGAGGGCCACATTCATCTTGTCCGCTATTTTCTGGTACGAGTCGCCTTTTACCACGGTGTAGGGGATGCCGTCCATGTTCGGGATACGGAGGACGTCGCCTTCGCGGAGCAGCCGGGCGTTGTGCAGGTTGTTTGAAGCGATGATCGCGTCCAGCGAAAGGCCGTTGTCCGCGGCTATCTTCGATACGCTGTCGCCTTTTTTGACCGTATAGTTGCTCCACGAAAATATCTCGCTCACGGCAAGCGGTATATTTTCAGGCTGAGGCAGGTGTTCAGTTTCGTCTCCCAAAGCGTATGCCAGCATCCTTTTCCTCGCGGCGGCTTCCGATTCGAAATTGAGCGTTATCCCGCCATCACGCCAGAGCAGCGCGTAGTAGCAGAAGAACGCGAGCGCTGCCAGACAGACGTACAGAATTATCAGCTCCGGCGTAAAAAACCTGCCTGTCTTGCCGGGAACACGGGCGGGGGTGATTCTTGCGCTGTCGTCTTCGTCCCCGTGCCGGAATCTTTCCTGAAGCGGCCCCCGCACGGGGAGCCGTTTCTTGTGAATCGGGTTTTGGTGTATCTGGTCCATGCCCTTAAGCGCGATGTTACCCTGAACCGTGTACACGCTTTTCCGGCGCGCGATATGCTGCGACTTCAATATAATGTCCGTGTTGTTATTCATCATAGTTGCTTTATCGACATAGAGGCTTACTTGGTTTATACTTGGATGAAGGTACCGGCCCCGGGGCCGGCACAAAAGTATATTTATGGAAAAAAAAGAAAACGCCGCAATAATCTTTGCCATCATTTCAGCACTGGGCGTCGCGCTCGTCCTGAAACTGTTTTTTTTTGATTTTATGATAGCGGAGGGGGAGTCGATGAGTCCCGCTATAAGAAACGGCCGTGTGCTCCTGGTAAACCGTCTGGCCTACGGTTTCAGGCCTCCGCTGCGTAAGACATACCTGTACCGCTGGGCGCTGCCGGACGTTGGGAACATCGTCGTATTCTACACGCCGCCGGGCGTCTTGGCTGTCAAACGCTGCGCGGGCGTTCTGAGCGACGGACGCTTTCTGGCATTGGGTGATAACAGCCTGGAATCTTACGATTCACGGGCCTACGGGTCCATTCCGCTCGATAATATAGTCGGCAGGGTTGTAGGGATAAAATGACGGGACGAAACGGCGGGCCGCCGCCTCACCGTCTAAGGTTCAGGGGCTTTGTCGTCCTTCTTTTGCTGCTTACCGGAATCGTTATCGCCAGGTACGCCGATCTGATGCTGCGCCCCGTGCGGTCTTCCGCGCCGCGTGTGTACCTGGCTGCGGACAGGGGGCAGATCCTCGACAGAAACGGCAGGATACTCGCGATGCAGACCCGTTTCGGGAACGTTACCGTGTGGCGGCCCCAAACCGGCGATCTTAATACGCTTGCCGCCGTCCTTTCCCCGGTTCTCGGCCTCGGCGTAACGGAAATAATCGACAGGATAAGGCTTTCCGCAAACGATTTCATCTACCTAAAGAAGCAGGTCGACCATGACACCGTCCGCAAGATAGACGAACTCGCCGTCGCAGGTCTTATAGACGGCGTAAACATAGAGCCCGTGATGGGAAGGATTTACCCCGAAGGCCCCCTCGCCTCGCAGATAATCGGCTTTACAGGAGATGAAAACTCAGGCCTCGCCGGCATCGAGTACGCTTTTGACAGCGAATTGCGGGCAAAGACCCCCGGTACGCCGGAGTCGCCGGGAGGCGTGGCTGGAAACAATGTCGTTTTGACGATAGACGCCACGATTCAGTACCTGCTCGAAGAGATTGCGGAAAAAGCGCTCGTCGAGAACCAGGCGGAGGCGGTGATGCTGATGGCGATGGAGCCCCGTTCCGGCGAAATACTCGGCGTGGCGACGCGGCCCGGCTTCGACCCCAACTACTTCAAGGAAAGCGGCGAGCAGGCCCGTATGATAAGGCCTGCGGTGTGGGCCTACGAGCCGGGTTCCGTTTTCAAGGTCTTTTCGATGGCGGCGATCCTGGACGCGGGCGCGATAAGCCCGAATACTACCTTTTACTGCAACGGAAGCTACGAGCATACGACGAATCTGGGCGAGCGCATCGTGATAAACTGCCTTGGCGCGCACGGCACGGTTGACGCCCGCAGGATCATCATCTATTCCTGTAACGCCGGCGCGGCCTACGCCTCGGACGAGGCGGGTAAAACCGTCTTTTACGACGGCATCCGTAAACTGGGCTTCGGTGAAAAAACGAGTTCCGGGCTGCCCGGCGAGACGGCGGGCTTCCTACGTCCCCCGGAACGCTGGTCGGAGAGAACGAAGCCTACGATCGCGATGGGTCAGGAGATCGCCGTGTCGGCCCTGCAAATGCTACAGGCCGCAAGCGCGGTAGCTAACGACGGCGTGATGGTCACCCCGCGCGTCGTGCTGCAAATAGAGGACTCAAACGGCAGGAACCCGCGAAAACCCGCCGTCCCCGAAGCGCGCGGCGTTCTGAAACCACAGACGGCGCGGGAACTGCGCTCCTACATGACGGACGTAACTTCGTCCGCAGGCACGGGTTACCGCGCCAATGTCGGCGACATACCGCTCGCCGTCAAGACCGGCACAGCCCAGATCATCGACATCAGGACGAACCGCTACTCGGACACAGACTTCATCGCAAGCTGCCTCGCGCTGCTGCCCTCGGACGAACCGGCGCTCGTGCTGTACATCGTGATCGTGAAGCCTAAGGGCGCCTCCTACCTGGGCGGACGTATCGCCGCCCCGCCGATCCGCGAGGCCGCCGAGGCCCTGATAAACTACATCGGCATACCGCGCGGCAGGAACCCGACCGCGAAGCATTCCGGCACGATACGCCTGCCGCCCGCGCCCGTGCCGCTCGTATCCGGTGTGATGCCCGACCTCTCCGGCTTCTCCAAACGCCAGCTTCTACCGCTGCTGCTGCGGGACGATCTCCACATAAACATGGAAGGCGAAGGATATGTCGTCCGCCAAAGTCCCCAGCCGGGCAGCGAACTCGGCCCCGATACGGTCATCTACCTTGAGCTGGACGGCCGTCCGCCGAACAATAATGAGGAATGAGGAATTAGCGCCGCTGTCGCGTCCTGGTTTAAAGTTGGCACACGGGGGTCAAAAGATGAGCAAGGTGGTACGGTACAGCGAGGCGTTTAAGCTCCGGCTTGCGGGGATGTGGCGAGCGGGAAATACGCGAGCTTTGACGAGGCGAGGCGCGGAAACGGGATCCGTGGAAGCTCGACGCTGCGAAAGCGGATAAGGAAATACGGAGGGGGGGGGGGGGCTCATACAGCGACGACACGGTGTGCGTGTTCTAGAACCGCAGGTTCGCATTATCCATCACCACCTTTTCCGCATCGGGATACCGCTACTTCACTATCGACTTCATTTCCCGCGCCCGGTACTTCCTCGTCCGCTGCCGGGACGCGGACACATGCCGCCTGCCCCCCAAAGGCTCAAAAAACATAAAAACACTGCACGTCCCTTTGCGGATATACCCGCCGGACTTTAGTCCGCGTTTTCCCGTCTGTTATGATGTTCCGTCATCCGTTCCGGCTCCCGCTTCTCCCCCAGAATTTGTACCGGCTGTTCGTCCATACAGATAACCGGCCGCCTTGCGTCATACGGACGGTGATACACCTCAAGAACGTCCTCCATATTGGCCACAAACGCCGCGTTTTCCTTCGGCGCCACGCGCCGGCATTCCTTCAGATGCGGCTTCAGGGGTGTTTTTTTTTAACACCTTCCTTATAGTCGTGTCTGACAGTTCTATGCCCGGTACCGCCTTGCTTTTTTCTTCCGGCAGCCTAAGCGTCCACCGGCTATACCCTGCGGGCGGCCCGCCGCAGCTTACCGCTATGATCTTTGCCTCTATTTCCCCGGTTACTTTGGCCGGTACCGGCGGTGTTTCCCGTTTCTTCCGGTTCAGCGCCCGTCCCGGCCCTTCCCGCGCGTATTGTTTGCTTACCCGGTATAACAGAATAGTATGGCATCCACACTGTTTCGCCGCTTCCGTTTGTTCCGGTATCTTAACCGGCTTCCCTTCCCCGGTTTAAGTGTTTGGAACAGGAACGGGTATCATTAATTAGCGCCATTCATTATTAGCAGTGAGGGCTGCTCCCCCGCCTTGTCCCTCCTTATCAGGTTAGGCAGGAGGTCAAACGTCGGGCAAAGCCGCTTGACGCGGTTTTGCCGCCATGCGGTTGTGCCAGTGGCGTAAAGTACGGTAGGATACAGCGGGGGGAGTTGCGGGGGCTAGAAGAAGTTCCGCGTAGCGGCCTGTCGTGCCTCCCCCGCAAATAGTTAATGATCAATAACGGAGAATGAATAATGGCGGATGAATAGCAAGCGCCGGATGAAACGCGGGTAACGGGCGGAGAAAATTCACCGGCCAGCCCGGTACCCATTGACCGGGGCATTGAATTATAGGTTGGACTTGGGCTATAATATTTGGTATCTGCATTGCGATTTTGGAAACGCGCTTTGTAGGGGCAGGGAGCTTTACATGATAAACCGGAAAAAAATACTGATCGCGGACCACGACGCATTGAATCTGGACTTTTTCGACCTGATGCTGTCAAAACTTGGCTTTATTGTGGAAAGGGCGCAGGACGGGCACGCGGTGCTGGCCAGCATAACAAACGGGAGTGAGCATGGATACCCCGATCTTATAATTATCAACACGGTGTTGCCCAAGGTGAGCGGATGGGAAATCCTGAAAGCCGCCAAGGCCGACCCTAAGACTGCGGTGATCCCTGTGCTCCTTATGTCCGAAATTGACGATGTAAAGGAAATTGTCGAGGCTTTCGAGCTTGGCGCGGACGATTATATCTTGAAACCGTTTAATTTTTCGGTTGTCCTTGCGCGGATACGGGCCGCTTTACGCAATACCGTGCTTTTTACCCAGCTCAGTACGCGGGAAAAGCGGCTGGCGCTCGCCGAAAAGTCAAATGTCAACCTAAAGCACGTATTTATAAACCTGGAACAGTCTATAGACGACCTTGTTTCGGAGCTTACGCACCTAAGGGCGCAGGAAGGTTGTATGTCTATTGCCGTACAACTGACTGAGAAGGCTACGCGGGTGCGTAGTATTTTTTCCAAAGCGGAGAAAATCATCGAGCATACCGAAACGGAATGGGAAAGTCTTAAGGGCGAGGAGATCGGTCTGACTATCCTGGAAAAACCCATACGCGGTACGGTGGACTGTTAAAATGCCGCAATCTGTTTACAAAAACAAGAATGATCCAGTCCCGACGGCTACCTTGTCGAAAACCACAAGCCTTACCGGGATTCTCCATTTTGACGGCCTGATCTGCATAATGGGCCGTTTCACCGGTACTATCGAGGCAAAAGGCGACCTGATAATAGGAAAGGGCGCTCAGGTTGAATGCGACCACATCTACGTCAACTCTATAACGGTGCAGGGTACGCTGAGGTCGATGATAAACGCGAAGGACAAGGTTGACTTAATGTCCGGCAGCGAGGTTCACGGCGATATCAGGGCGGGGCGGTTGCGGATAGCGGACGGCGTCCTGTTTGAAGGACGTTGCAGCATGATAAACGAGGGTAACGAGGCCGAGATTTTCTCGATGTCCACCCCCGAAATCAAAGCGGCCCTGCGCCCCGATGTCTACGGCCCGCAGGCGGACGGCGGCGCGGAAGAGGGCGGGCAGGCGGGGCGGGACGCGACGGAAGCGCCCGGCGGCAATGAAACACGATAATCCAAAGAGTGAGGTTCTCTGGGCGGGACGGCTGCGGGAAAAGCCTGACGGGGACGCTTTCGCGTTCCAGGCTTCGATCAATGTGGACAGACGGCTTGTCTTCGAAGACATCGAGGGTAGCCGCGCCCATGTGGCGATGCTGGGCGATCAGGGGATACTGGACGGGAAGACGGCGGCGGTACTGGACGCGGAGCTTTTAAACATCGCCCGCGAGATCAGGTCGGGCGAGCTGGCTATAGACGAAGGCGCGGAAGACGTTCATTCGTTCATAGAGGGGGTTCTGACGGCCCGGCTGGGGGACGCGGGGCGCTCCGTCCACGCGGGCAGAAGCCGTAACGACCAGGTCGCTCTGGACACGAGGCTGTACCTTAAACGCCGCGTGCATGAGCTTTGCGGCGGGATCGACGCGCTCATCGCCACGCTGCTCGACCTTGCGGAACTGCACGCCGAAAGCC
Source organism: Spirochaetaceae bacterium (assembly GCA_031290855.1). Lineage (GTDB taxonomy): Bacteria > Spirochaetota > Spirochaetia > Treponematales > Breznakiellaceae > JAIRMY01. The sequence continues at coordinate 8,143 of JAISLM010000164.1, read as the reverse complement.
TCATGCCCGGTTACACCCACCTTCAGCGCGCCCAATGCGTAACCCTGGGCTTTCACCTTTGCGCGTGGGCGTCCGCGCTTCGCCGTGACAGGCTCCGCTTTCAGGACGCGCGGAGCCGCATCGACGAATGCCCGCTCGGCGCGGGCGCTCTTGCCGGTTCCGGCCTCCCGCTTGACCGCGAGAAAACTGCCGCCATGCTCGGCTTTTCCGCCCCAAGCCTGAACGCGATGGACAGCGTAGCGGACAGGGATTTCGCGCTGGAACTGGCCGCTGACTGCGCGATAACACAGACACACCTTTCACGCTTCTGCGAAGATGTCGCGATATGGGCAAGCGAAGAGTTTAAGTTCATCGATCTTGCGGAAGCATGGAGTACCGGCTCGTCGATAATGCCGCAGAAAAAGAATCCCGACTTCGCGGAACTGATACGCGGCAAGGCGGGGCGCACCGCCGGAAACATGGTAACGCTTTTTACGCTGCTGAAAGGGCTGCCTTACGCTTACAACAAGGATTTGCAGGAGGACAAAGAAGCCCTGTTCGACAGCCTGGACACGGTGGATGCCTGCCTGCGGATGTTCCGAGGGATGATCGCGAGCGCCCGTTTTAACACGAAACGGATGGCCGCCGCCACCATAGGCGGCTTCCTTGAAGCGACCGACGCCGCCGAGTACCTCGTCCGCAAGGGCCTTCCTTTCAGGAAGGCCCACGAAGCCGCCGCCCTCCTCGTGCGGGACGCTATCGCGGGAGGCCTGGACAGCATAGCCCGCCTCGGCCTTGACGAACTCAAAAACCGCTCGCCGCTGTTTGACGGGGATCTGTACGCGGCATTGAGCCCGGCCGCCTGCGCCGGGGCCCGCCGGCTTACGGGGGGGACGGCTCCCGAAGAAGTCCGCCGCCAAATCGCCTGCCTGCGGAAATTTATACGGTAAGGCGGCGGCCTGACGATTCTTGTTCCCGGCCGGCCCGGATTTACCGCATCGGGAATTTATATTTATGGGCTTTTCCCAAAACCCGGTTGGTTTTGAAAAAGCTTCATAAAAAGCGGTCTAATCGGACTAAGGCCCGCTTTTTCATATAAGTCTAAGGCGGCTGGACAAGCAAAGCTTGTCTCCCAAAAACTGAAGTTTTGGGAAAGCCTCTATAAATATGTTGGATAGGGGGCGGGTATGCTTTCAACAAGAAGAAATGTTTTTTTAACGATACTGGCGCTTGGCTGCGCGGTTTCACTGTTTGCCGACGAGCAAATCACCGGAAGGCTCGTAAAGGCGTCTGTCTCCGGCACGGACACGACAAAGCTTTACGAACCCTTGGTAATGATAAGCCAAAGCTCGGTTTTGGACATGAAAAGCTTTACGCTAAGACTTTCGGGCGTGAGGGAAAGGGACTCGAAGCGCTACGAATTCTACAACGATGAGGGGACGAGCAACCCCTTCGTCTGGAAGCGGCGCACTCGCGGGGTGACTGTTAGGCCGCTAAACGCTTACATAACGGTAAGCGCCGGTCCCGAAAACACCAATATAATCGTTATCAACTACGAGTACCGGGGACGCAAGGGTTTCGGCAACGTGGTCTATGTGATTGCCACGGAAAATTAAGTGGACTCAGGCGGACGCTTCTACTTTGACTGGGCGGCGAGCGCGCCGCCTTTCAGCTGTCCGCCCGGCACGGAAAGCCCTGGCCACGCGGCACTCTTTGGGAACCCGTCCTCCGGCCACCTGGAAGGACGGGCGGCGCGTTCCGCGCTGGAGGAGGCCCGCCGTGTCTGCGCGGAGGCGCTCGGCGCGGAGGCGGGGACGCTCTATTTCACATCTGGAGCCACGGAAGCAAACGCCATCGTCCTTTTTTCGCTGCTTTGCGCTCAGGCGGGCGGCGTATGGCAGGCCCTGATCACGACTGCGGCGGAACATCCTTCGATAACGAATAACTGCGCGTCGCTTGGGCATATGGGTATCCCCGTACATTATATGGGTGTTGACGGATATGGCGGCGCGGTACCGGCGGCGCTGGATAAAGCCCTGCACAAGCATCCCGGCGCCACTATGCTTGCGCTGATGTACGTGAACAATGAAACCGGCGCGATTTCCGATCTGCGGGGCCTTGCGGAAACGGCGCGGCGGCGGGACGGCAAGGCCCTGCACATACACAGCGACATGGCGCAGGCCCTTGGGAAAATCCCGTTTACGCTTAGTGATATGGATGTAGATTCCGCCGTTTTCAGCGCGCACAAGGTGGGCGGGCCGCGCGGGATAGGTATCCTTTACCTGCGTAAGCCCGTACAAACCCTGTTCAAAGGCGGCGGACAGGAACGGGGAATCAGGCCCGGCACAGAGAACACCGCCGGCGCGCTTTACTTTGCCGAGGCGCTGCGCAGAAGGACGGCGGCGGCGGCAAAAGACCGCGAGGAAGCGGTAAAAAAGATGGCACGCCTAGTCGAGTCCCTGCGCACGGTAAAACGCTGTACTATTATTCCCGAATGCAGAGAGGCTGTGGACGGGCGGTATTCGCCGTACATTTTGCAGGCGGCCTTCAAGGGTGTTCCGGGCGAAGTGATGACGCGCGCTCTTGACGATCTGGGTTTTGCCGTTTCTACAGGTTCGGCCTGTTCCACGGGTTCAAAAAAGCGTCCCGTACTTAATGCGCTGGGGGTTGACGACAGTGTCGCGTTTACTTCTATACGGATTTCGTTTGGCTGGAATACGCAAACTGGGGATATTGACGCGCTCGTTGGCGCGGTACGCAGTGTTCTGTCGAAACTTTAGCCAGCCATTCCTCCCTGCGCACGTTCGGCCCAGGCCCGCATACTATCGAAGCTTTTCGGTTATTCACCGCTTACAAGATACCCCGCCGAACCTTGGGTTCGCGCTTGCCGTGCGGAGGCTCATCGTTGCCCGATACCGGCGCGGCCTGCCGTCCCGGCAGCGGGTATAAGCATGGGCGGCCGGGGATGGCCCGGTTTTCCCGGCGATCCGCCGCAATGCCGCCCGCCTATACCTTACCGGGGCCTGCGACTCATTCTTAACCGTTCAGCGCCGGGTTTCCAAATAGCTTTTCGCGGTTTCCCTGTAAGGCTCCTTTTTGACCGCCGTCCTGTTGTTGAGATCTATCATAACCTTGTCGTTGAGAGAGGCGGAAACCGCGTTGAGCGCCTGACGGATACCGGCGTGGGATGACAGGAATTCATCTTTAACGACTGGAACAAGATTCTGCGGGATAAAAGCGTGGAAATTGTCCCTCAGGGCCCTGTACCCGGCATCGGCAAAATGCCCGTCATTTGCACGCAGCGCGATTACGTCAACGGCACGGCTGCGCAGAAGCGCATATTGTTCTTCTTCCGGTACAAGCTCGATTTCCTTGAAACCAAACGTCCCGTAGACTTCTTCCAGAAGCGGGAAAGCTTCTCTGTCGTCGTTGAATCCGCTTGTTACGGCTATGACAAGTTCCGGCGCCCTGTTTTTTACATCGCTGAAAGTTTTAATTCCCGCCGAATTGGGGTTTTCCTGTAAAACGGCGAGGGTCCAGTGATTGTCCGCCGGCAGTGGTTCAAGCAGTACAAGCCCGAGTTTCACGTATCGCGCGCTGAGGGCGTCGTAAGTACCGTACTGATCACCGGAACGGGGCGCCCCCAGCACTTTTGTCAGGGCTTCACCGGTCCATTCCGTTCCTATGTCGACCCCGCCGTTTAGAATGGCGGCGTGCAGCGTTTCAATGCCGTCAAAGCCGTATGAACGGATGACCTTGTACCCGGCTTTTTCCAGAACGCCGGCATAAATCTCGCTGACCGTCAAAGCATAAGGCGTATTTAACGAGCCCAGCGTCAGCGTTTCCTTCGCTCCGCATGAAAAAAGCAAAACCCCTGCGATAAAAATGTAGTAAAACGGTTTTTTCATAGTTGTTTCCTTCCTAAAATTAAGTAAAATTGATCGCGTCTTTACAAATTGACGCGCAAACCTGAAATCGCCCAGCGCCTTTTTTACAGCGAGGCCGAATCAATGTCCTCTCCCGAAGCAAGCCCCAGGCCGTGCAGCAAATTCCAGACAATGCCGGTAACGCGGGCGTATTCCGCAGTGTTGCGCAGCGTACCGGTACGGCTGGTGCGGTCAATACCGACCCTGATGACCGTCTTTATCGTACCCGGACCGGTCTCCATCACGACGACGCGGTCCGCAAGAAACACGGCCTCTTCTATGCTGTGCGTGATGAAAATTATAGTTTTCCCGGTTTTGTCCCATATACGCAGCAACTCCTCCTGTAGTATTTCCCTAGTCTGCGCGTCAACGGCGGCGAAAGGCTCGTCCATCAGCAATACTTCCGGGTCATAGGCGAGGGCGCGCGCAATCGCGACCCGCTGCTTCATACCCCCTGAAAGTTCATGGGGAAAGCTGTTTTCAAACCCGTTCAAGTCGACCAGACCGATAAAGTGATCGCTCGTTTTCTTCCTTTCGGCTTTCTTTACCTTCTTTATTTCCAGGCCGTATTCGATGTTTTGCCTCACGGTGCGCCAGGGAAACAGCGCGTAACCCTGCGGTACAATTCCGCGGTCAAGGCCGGGCCCCGTAACCCTGCGCCCGTCTATGTACACTTCGCCGTTTGACGGCTCGGACAGTCCGGCAAGGATGTCAAGAAACGTCGATTTACCGCAGCCCGACGGCCCCACTATCGTGACAAATTCCCCCTTTTTCACCGCCAAACTGAGGTTTTCCACAGCGGTGAAGGCCTGTTGCCCGTTTCCGCCCCGGTTGGTGTAGAATACGCGGCTTATGTTGCGGGCAACTATTTTGTTTACCGCGATGGTATCGTCGTCGACTTCCGTTTGCGGTTCAAGCAGATCACTCAAAAGTCTTCCTCCTACTGATTAAAGCCTGCCGGTAATGCGGCGCATTACCGGCAGTGGTTTTTGCGGCAGGCCTGCGCGCCAGTCCCGCCTTTGAGAGTTTCCCTTGCGGGACGAATCCCGCAAGGGGTTTATTATGGAACCCTAGGGACTGCCGTACTGGTCAAACTCGTGGGTTATTATGTCTTCTACCCTCACTTTCGTGTCTGGCGGCAAGGCCCCGCTCGTTATCGACCCGTCGATCCAGTACTGAATCTGATCGTCATAGATCACGGCGTTCTCGGCATAGTAGTGATTCGCCTGTACGGGAATACCGATAACCTCCTCGGTCCAGCGGGCGGTCTGCTCCGGGTTTTCGTTTGCCCAGCGCTCGGCCTTCTTTATCGCGGCTACAAAACGCTTTATCGGCTCCTTGTTGACCTCGATAAAGTCGTCGGCAAAGTAGTAGAGATATGTCCCCGCGTTTTCACCCGCGATTTCGCGGCTTGTAATAAGGATGTTGCCGCCGCCCCATTCATCGATGGCGTTGTAAAAAGGCGGGTGCGGGGTAGCTATGTCGACAAGACCTTCCTTCAGCGCGAGAACGCCTTCAATATCGGGCATTGTTATGTATTCGATCTTGTCCTTCGAGATGTCGTATTTTTCCAGGAGCATATCCGTAAGAAAGTCGATACAGGCGTTGCGCAGCAACAACTGCAGCTTCACCTTGCCGGGGAACGTTTTTATATCCTCCAGCGTTTGCAGCGGACCGTCTTTTCTTGAAACCCACCACATGTGTTGCAGGTGAATGTCGGTGATTTCGGGCGGCGGCTCAATGATGGACCGGGCGACCCCGCGCACGGGAGCGCCTCCTTCGCGGGCGATGGCCAGCGTGTTCGGGTGGGCCGTCCCTACGTCGTTGTCGCCGTTAAGTATCGACGCAATACGCTGGGGCGGCTGGGTTTCGCCGGTATAGACGATTTCAACCCCTTCCCCGGCAAAGAAGCCCATGTTTTCGGCGACAACAAAAGGCGCGTCGGTGCAGTCCGAGCGTGACCATGTTTTGATTTGGTAGTAGGTTTTTCCGTCCCGCTCAACCTGTGTCAGCTTTTTTGTCTTTTTGGCACAGCCTGTAAAAAGAACGCCGCCCGCCAAAAACGCTGCCAGCAGTGTAAGTGTGACGCCGATTCCTGTAATTTTTTTTCTTGCCATGAATTTCTCCTTGATTATGACAATAATATGTCCGGCTAAGGCCGGCAAAAACCGCCCGGGGAAAATAACGCGCGCGGGAATTTTACCGCCGGGTAGATTTCATCAATGTAAAACGCTCTCTTCTCTCCATGTGATCACACGCTTTTCGATGAAGTTGAGCAGCCAGGTGATGACCAGTCCCAAAATGGCAATCGTTACCACCCCTACAAAAAGGCGGCGAATCTGAAAGTTCACCTGGGACTGAAGTATCAGAAAGCCCAGACCTGCGGTGGCGCCAATCATTTCGGCGGCTATCAGCATGAAAAACGCGATACCGGCGCCCTGTTTCAAGCCGCCGAAGATCGCCGGGGCCGCGCCCGGCAGGACAACTTTCCAAAACAGGGCAATTTTTGTCGTTCCCATGGCCAGCGCCACCTTTACCAGGGTTTGGTCGATGCTTTTTACCCCCAGTATCGTTCCGAACAGGACGGGCCACACACAGACCCAAAGGATAATCGCTATTTTTGCCGTTTCACCGATACCAAAGAGCAGGATAAAAACCGGAAACACGGAAAAAGGGTTGATTTGGGCCATAACCTTGAACAAGGGATCGAGGTATTCCTCAAAACGCTTGAACCAGCCGCCCAACAGAAAGCCCAGCGGCAGAGCCGCGATGGTAGCGATGATAAAACCAAGCAACGCCCGGCGAAGACTCACCTTAATATGCAGTAACAGGTTGCCTGATATAAACATTTGCGCCCCTGTAACGATAATTTCCGACAACGGCGGAATGAACATCCTGTCCGCAAGCCCGACACGGGGCGCCAGTTCCCAAAGCAAAAGAAAAAGAATGATGGCGGCACTTTTACGATAATAGAAGAGCAGACGCTGCCCGACAGTTTTTTTTCCGGAAAAAGCCACAATTGTCCTCCATTTCCTAGTAATAATATATTTTTAATATACATAGCTATAAATTTTTTGTCAATATGCCAGCAGAGAGAGTTTTTCCCAAACCCCGGTTGGTTTTGGGAAAAACTGCCGAAAAAGCGGTATAACCGGACTAAGGCCCGCTTTTTCATATAAACCCAAGGCGGCTGGACAAGCAAAGCTTGTCCCAAAAATAAGTAATAACGCGCTCTTGACGATCTTGGTTTTGCCGTTTCTACAGATTCGGCCTGTTCCACAGTTTCAAAAAAACGTAGCGTACCGAAGGCGCCGGGGATTGACGACAGGGCCGCGTTTACTTCGATACGGATTTCGTTTGGCTGGAATACGCAAACCGGGGATACTGACGCGCCCGTTGGCGCGGTGCGCCGTATTCTGTCGAAACTTTAACATAAGCGATCATTGAAAGGACGGGCCTCCGCGCTACAAGCCCTAGATCTGGCCCGCAAAAATTTTACCTGACGAAAAGCCCCCCGCCGCACCGCCGGAAGGTCGAAGGCACTTTCCGGTCCGGCTCCTTTCCGTTTTTTTTCCGTATGTTAAAGCAAAACGCGGGCAAGCGCCCATATATTTACATGAGAACTTTAAGAATGCTGAAACAGGGCGTGTGGTACGAAATCAGTACCCGCGTCAACAACAGGGAACCCCTGTTCCGAGGGGGCCGGGCCCCGGCGCTGTTCGACCGGGTGTTCCGGGAGACCGCGCACAGGTTTGTCTTCGCGGTCCGGGGCTTGAGTCTCGCCGGCGACCGGCTAGCCGTTTCCATCACACCGGCGGACGGGTTCGAGCTGCCCGCTATAATGAAATGGCTTAAGCAGACCTTCGCCATTAGGTACAACCGGGACAGCGGACGGACGGGACACCTGTGGGGCGACCGGTACCGGTCGCGGATACTGGAAGGGGAGCCGCCGGACGGCGGGGAAGCGGGAGAGGAGGCGGCGGGAATCCCGCCGGCCTGCGGGGTCAGACCCCGCAGCGGGAAACGGGCTGCCGAAGGCGCGGCGGCGGGAGCCCCGACCAGTGGTGTCAGACCCCGCAGCGGGAACGGCATCGCCGAAGGCGCGGCGGCGGGAGCCCCGACCAGAGGTGTCAGACCCCGCAGCGGGAAACGGGCTGCCGAAGGCGCGGCGGCGGGAGCCCAGCCGACCCGTGGGGTCAGACCCCGCAGCGGGAAACGGGCTGCCGGGGCCGCGTTTT
>JAISLM010000163.1 GCA_031290855.1 Spirochaetaceae bacterium | reverse complement strand
TAACCCCATATTGACCTCCGGGAATAATTAGTCCCGGATAGTCTGCCTTGATTTGGGTTACATTTTCAAAATGAGGCATAGGGTCTTGTGGGTTACATTTTCAATGAGGCAACGCGGCTGATTGACGTGCATAGAACCGGTAAAGTATATTATAGAAACCTTCGCATGAATGCGGGGGTAAACAGTTCAAGAAAACCATGAAGGTTCATTGACCGTAAAACAGCCTCGTTGCTGGATCGGATGCCACGGTGTCCGATCACGGGTGTGGGTCTTCATGGTTTTTATTTTTAGGAGGCTTTTATGCATATGTCTGACGCTTTGTTGTCCCCCGCAGTGGGCGGGGTGATGTGGGCCGCTGGCGCGGTGGCAATCGGAATATCGGCTAAAAAAATTGCCGGTGGCAAGGACGCTTCCGTCCTTGATGAGAAGAAGATACCCGTAATGGGGGTTATGGGCGCGTTTGTCTTTGCGGGGCAGATGATAAACTTTACGATACCGGGTACGGGATCGTCCGGGCACATAGGGGGCGGTATCCTGCTTGCCGCGCTTCTGGGGCCCGCGCCGGCCTTGATAGCGCTCGCGTCCGTCCTGCTGATACAATGCCTGTTCTTCGCCGACGGCGGCCTTCTGGCCTACGGTTGCAACGTCTTCAACATGGGGGTGATTCCCTGCATCGGGGCGTACACGCTGATCTACAAGCCGATCATCAAGAAGGGGCTGAACAAGGGGAATATAACGCTTGCCGCGATACTGGCGGTCGTTCTGGGGCTGCTCGTAGGGGCCTTCGGCGTCGTGTTGGAGACGCTGGCGTCCGGCATAACGGAACTGCCGTTCTCAACGTTCACCGCGCTGATGCTGCCGATACACCTGGCGATAGGCCTGATCGAAGGCGTGGTTACGGCCGCCGTGCTCTGCTTTGTTCACAGTGTCAGGCCGGAACTTTTGGACAGTACGGTTACGGAGAGCAGGATTGACACGGCGGTGAACACGAAAAAGATACTCACGGTGTTCGCCGTGCTGACGTTTGTCGTGGCGGGCCTGCTGTCTCTGTTCGCGTCGGCCTACCCGGATGGCCTGGAATGGTCCATGGAAAAGACGGCGGGCACCGCCGAACTGGAACGCGAAGGGGGCGTGTACGAGGCCGCCGCAGGCGTGGTGGACAAGACGGCCTTCATGCCGGACTACGGCTTCCGCGTCCCGGAAGGCGAGGAGGCGTCCGAAGCGGCGGGCACCGCCGTCGCCGGCATCGTGGGGAGCCTTATCACCGTGATTCTGGCCGGCGGGCTCGGCTTCGTGATCCACGCGGCGCGGAAAAAAACCACCGCCGTCTAGCCTGATCGCGGCGCGGGCCGGAAGCGGCTCAAAGCGGCTTCCGGCCTCCCTCCTCTCCCACACCATCTGACAAAAACCCCTCCACCTCCGCGTAGCGGAGGGAGAAGGGGTCTGTATTACCGGAAGGCCTGGCGTTTAGCTATGTTTTCCAGCCAGGCCCTATCAGGAAATTTTGAAGGCAAGGCTTATTTTTTTGAATTCAGACTGCCATGTGTTGACGGCCTGGACTAAGGCTGCTCCCACGTCAGCCAAAAGCCCGTCCTGAAAACGTTTGACGGCTTCACCGGTGAAAGAATTCACGGAGAATAATTGCGGGCTGTCGATTTCGAGGGCGGCGGCTATACGTTCCAGCATTTCAAGAGAAGGACTGCGATTCGCCTGATAGCGCGAAAACGCTGACCGCAAACACATGGACAGACAGCAGTATTGCCGTAACTGTCAAGTCCTGAAACAGGTTGACAGATTTTTATGCGACCCTACGGCGCGTATTTTCAGGCGTTTCATTTTAAGGGACAGGTGGGGCCGCCTGGTGTTGTACAGAAACACCGCCTCGCTAACCGCCGCCAGCGCCTGCTTCTTGCTCCGAAACGAACAGCCAAGGCTATATTCCTGTTTCAATATCCCGTTCAACCGTTCCGCACGGGCGTTTTCGTAGCAGCGCGGCTCCTCATGTCTACTTACCGAAAGCCCTCGGGCTTTGAGCTTTTCAACATACAGATGCGGGCGGTACCGGCAGCCCCGGATCCCGTTCCTGCGCCTCGCCTCGTCAAAGCTCGCGTATTTCCCGCCCGCCACATCCTCCACCAGCCGGAGCTTAAACGCCCCGCTCGTCTTTTGACCTCCATAATGTCAACTTTAAACCAGAAAGCGACATAATTGAGGCTGAAAAACCGCAAGAGCCTGGTCCAAAACCTTGCGCTTAGCGCACAGTCAATTAGTTTTGGAACAGGCTCAATTACCCATTCATTTCCCTTCTCCCTTAACAAAACGGAGATGAATGTGGTATTTTTATTCGTAGATTGGACTTTTTGTACAAGCGTCTTTTGCGCAGGCTAATTCCGTTGTGTTTCGTGGTACTGCCGGTTTTTGGTTTGACCGCGCAGGAAGGGCCTGTTGGAGCGGAAAATACGGCGGATGCTGATTCCGGGGCAGGCGGCACGTTTTCCGCGTGGTTAAGCAAGACCGTGTTTTCTTTCGGCGGTTCCATTCTGATTTTCCAGGAAGATTACGGCCTTGAAGCCGCGCCGGTACCGGTTCTTCCCGCCCCAGGGGTTGCGTTTACGTTACCGCCGTGGGGTTCCATTCTTTCCGGCGCCGCGATTGAGACCACCCTGGATATGTATTTTACTTACTACAAGTATTCCTATGAACTCGACCGGCCCGTTCCCGCCGAGATCGAGAATCGTTCGGCTTTTGTGTTCGGGCCTATCCTTGCGTTTCAATTACAGGGGTATTTCAACATAAACAAGGTGCGGCTGCGCTTGAACGGCGGAATCGCCGCCGATTTCCGGATTGTACTGCTCGCCCCCGACCTGAACGAGGCTGATCTCGAAGACGCCGGGAGGCAGACGGACGACATACGCTCGTTTTACAAAAGCGCGGGGCAATGGCTGTACCCGGTGTTTGGTTTGGGCGCGGATTTTCAGGTTACGCCGCGCTGGTCGGCTGGGCTTGATCTGCGTACATGGGCGCCGCTCGACTTCAGCGGCCTCGACAAGCAGTTTTTGGGCTGGCGTTTCGGCATAGGCCTGCGCGTATCACGACTCACCGGCGCCCGCCAACAGACTTGAGCCGGGGCCGCCGGTACAAAAGAGAAAGCGGTCGTCGATGTCGTGCGCCGCTTGCGCTAAAGACAGAAAAATTCCACGGATTCCCGCAGTACTTCCGGGGTAAAAGGCTTGGTTATATAGCCCTTTGCACCGTTCTTTATTGCAGTTTTGACAATTTTATCATCCTTGCTCGAAGTTATAAAAACGACAGGAATGTTTTTGCCCGCTTCATCTTTTTGAAGTTTTTGAAGGAAGGCAAGCCCGGACATACCCGGCATCTCCACGTCAAGAAGAATCAGGTCGACGGCGGTGTTTTTCAGCACCTCCTGGGCCGATGCGGCGTTCACCGCGAGTCGGACGTCATAATCATCCTGTAATATGGAGTTGATGCATTGCAGCACTTCCGGCATATCATCAACGGCCAGCACAATACTTTTTTTCACAATAACAGCTCCTTACTGGTTCAAATAGTGTTTTTCACATAAGTCCCTAATTATAGTATTCCAAAAATAATCAGCATAAAACCATAATGCCGCCTCTTCCCAGTCTCGGAGCAGGCTGCCGCCGTCTCTAAGCTGGCGAAGATGTTCCGGAAAAAGTTCCTTCGTATAAGCGGTATTCCATTTTATATCTCCGCCAAAGGAATATGCATTACTTTCGTTTTGCGCCGCGCTCAGTTCGGTGTAGCGCGGCGGACGCAGCTTTTTACCGACGGTTTCCGGCAGCAGGACTGGCCGCCAGTAATTTTCAAAGTCATGAGGGGATGCCAGCAGCGCCGGGGGCGACTGTTCCTTCATCCACCTGGTAACGAGGCGTATCCTTTCCTCGCGGTTACGGAGTTCGGCAAGCGCGCGACGGCCATAGAGCCGTTTGTCGTAGCGCCTTATGCCGCCCCGCGTAATTGCGGTGAAGCTTACAGGCCCCTGAAGTGAAAATTCGGTCGTGTTCCCGCCGGACGGGGAGGCGGTTTCAACGATGAGGCCCGTACCCGAAACGGCGGCGTCGCCTTCCAGCCAGCCGCCGGCGCTGCTAAAGAGGAAATGTACACGGGTGATAAAAAAGAGGCCCGTTTGATCCGGCTCGGTACAGTAGAATTGCACAAAAGGCACTCTGTTCAGTACGAATACGATCTGCCTGTCGCCGTCTTTCGTGGAAACCAGCCGCACAGAGAGGCTTTTATCGGCAGACTTATACGTTTTTATTGTTTTTTCGTCAAAGGCCGATCCGTCCAGCACACGTCCGGCATCGTTCACAAGCCCGGAAAAATTCTTGCAGGACTCCGTGAACAGGGCGAAGATAAGCGCAAACAATAAATAAATAGACGCTTTCATCTATACAACACTGCTTTAATGTTATACGGAAACCGCCGCTGCCGCCAGTGGTCGACCACAGGCGCGCGGGACGCGCTTGCCCGGATTTACTGTAAGGATTCCCTGCCGCCTGGCAGGAACGCGGCAAGAAGCTCTACAAGGCAGGAGTCAGATTTGACTACGGGAAGCGCGGCATAAAGGAATGTTTGATATCCGAATGATCCACACGGCGGTATGTTTTTATCTGTTTAAGAAATAATCATACTGTTATGTATAAAATTTGTTTTTATCTACAAAATTGTACTGGGTATAGGCTGTGGAACGGCGGCGTGGTAAGGGCGCGGGCCGGGACGAGCTCAAGCCACCGGGGGTAATACCGTACGGAGGTCGTCTGCACGAAAAATTCTTTGATTTTTACGAAAAGACGGCGGATTAAGTTAAGCCTCTTCCCCTTCTGATCATCATTTTTCCCTTAATTTACAGGTTACGCGGCGGATTGGCACGTTCTTTGCTTAATTATTCATAGAAAAAAATCTCGCAGGAGGAAAAATGCGAAAAAAAAAGTTGATTGCGGCTGTATTGATGGGGCTGGTTATAGCCGGTTCCCTCTTTGCACAGGACGGATGGACAATAGAAAACGCGCTGGATACGGTCTGGCTTTTCGTTGGGGCCATCCTTGTATTCATCATGCAGGCCGGTTTTGCCCTTCTCGAAACAGGGCTTACCCGTGCGAAAAACGCCACGAACATCACGATGAAGAACGTGATGGATTTCTGTTTCGGCGCTATCGTATACTGGGCCATAGGCTGGGGCTTGATGTACGGCGATGACCTGGCCGGTCTTATCGGAACAACCCAATTTTTCAACGGGCCGATGATACTGGGCGTGGAAGAAGGCGGCTTTTACAAGAGCTGGTTCTTTCAGGTCGTCTTTGCGGCGACTGCGGCGACGATAGTTTCAGGCGCTATGGCGGAACGGACTCAGTTCAAGTCCTACCTGATCTACACCTGCTTCATCTCCGCGGTTATTTACCCCGTTTCCGGCCACTGGGTCTGGGGCGGCGGCTGGCTCGCCAGCCTCGGCTTCCATGACTTCGCCGGTTCCACGGTCGTCCACTCGGTAGGCGGCTGGGCGGCGCTGATGGGCGCGCTCGTAGTGGGTCCCCGTCTGGGCAAGTACATCAAAGGCCCGGACGGCAAGATAAGCGTCAAGGCCTTTCCGGGACACAACATCCCTTACGCGGCCCTGGGCGTCCTCCTGCTTTTCTTCGGGTGGTTCGGCTTTAACGGCGCTTCCACCGGCATCGCGACGGCGGGCGGCGGCGGCATCTGGAGCGGACTGGCGATAGCCCGCGTCTGCGTGACCACTTGTCTTGCGGCATCGGCGGGCGCGGTAGGCGCGCTGGTACTCTCGTGGCTCTGGTTCAAGAAACCGGACGCTTCTATGACGCTGAACGGCCTTTTGGCGGGCCTTGTCGGCATCACGGCCCCATGCGCGGTGGTTTCCCCCGGCGCGGCGATCGTGATCGGCCTCATAGCCGGCTTACTGGTCGTCCTCGCCGTCGAATTTATCGACAAGGTGCTGAAGATAGACGATCCGGTCGGCGCAAGTTCCGTCCACCTTGTCTGCGGCATCTGGGGTACGCTGGCGGTCGGGATCTGGGCCAACGCGCCCGGTGACGGGGTGATCGGCCTCCTCCACGGCGGCGGACTTAGCCAACTGGGAATTCAGGCGATCGGCGTCCTGGCGGTAGGAGCCTGGGCCGCCGTACTCAGCCTGATCCTGTTCTTAATCATCAAGGCGATCACGGGGCTGCGGGTCAGTACGAAGACCGAGATGATCGGTCTCGATCTGAGCGAACACAAGGCGGACGCCTACGCGGGCTTCCAGATATTCAGCAATACCTAAGGAGGCGGCGATGAAATTAATAGTAGCGTACATTCAACCCCATGCGCTGAACGATGTAAAGAAGGAACTGTACAAGGCGGAGGTTTACAAACTTTCGGTAACCAATGCGCTCGGCTGCGGACAGCAAAAAGGTTATACCGAACATTACCGGGGCGTCGAAATAGAAGTGAACCTGTTGAAAAAAGTGCGTATCGAGGTCGCCGTAAACGACGGCTTCGTGAAGCCGACCGTGGACGCGATAATAAAAGGCGCGCGCTCGGGCGAAATAGGGGACGGCAAAATATTCATTTTACCTATTGAAGAAACCATACGCATCCGTACCGGGGAAAACGGCCCGGAGGCTATCGGCTAATCCGTAAAATCATAAAAAGCATGGTGTGGGCGGCGCGGTTCAAAAGATTGACCCGCGCCGTTTTTTTGCGCCACACCTTATGTATCCGTACTGTCAGGGTAGCGCCGCAACATCCACCGTTGGGCCGCCTGACCTGGCAAAACACGCCCGCCGCGCGGCTTGCTCACGAATCTACCTGTATGTAAGATCCCGCTGGCGGGGCGGTTCAGCGGTTTTTGCGTTTTTCGGCGTATTCTTTTATCAACTGTTCGCTGATACTTTGGGGGACTTTGCCGTACTTCAGGAATTCCATCGAGAACTCGGCCTTGCCCTGGGTCATGGAGCGGAGGTCGGTCGAGTAGCCGAACATCGCGCTGAGCGGGACTTCCGCCTCGACGCGGGAGAACGCGCCGTCCTCGCTTGAGGCGTTGATGATGCCGCGCCGCTGGTTCAGGCTTGCGAATATGTTACCCTGGAACTCGGTGGGGCCTTCGACGGAGACCTTCATTATCGGCTCAAGGATGCATGGCCGGGCCTTGTTGTAGCCCTCGCGGAACGCGCCGATTGCCGCCTGCTGGAACGCGATGTCGCTTGAATCGACGGGGTGGGACTGGCCGTCGTTGATGCAGCAGCGTATGTTCACGATGGGGAAGCCGATCAGACTGCCCTTCTGTATCGCCTGGCGAAAGCCCTTATCGCAGCTCGGCACGAATTCGGTCGGTATCGTCCCGCCCTTGATGCTGTCGACGAACTCGTAATCGCCGTCCGCGTAAGGCTCCATGTAGCCGGCCACGCGCCCGTACTGGCCCGCGCCGCCCGTCTGCTTCTTGTGCGTGTAGTTGAAGTCCGCCCGCGCCGTGATCGTCTCGCGGTAGGCGACCTGCGGCATCCCCGTCTCCACCTCGCACTTGTACTCGCGGCGCATCCGCTCTATGTACACGTCAAGGTGAAGCTCGCCCATCCCCTTGATGATCGTCTGGTTCGACTCGGGGTCAACGAAGGTCTGGAAGGTGGGGTCTTCCCGCGTGAAGCGGCCGAGTGCCTTCGCCATCTGGTCGGCGGACTTCTTGTCTTTCGGCATGATCGCAAGCGAGATAACGGGTTCCGGCACGAACATCGAGCTCATCGCGTAGTTAAGGCCGCCGCCGCAGAAGGTATCGCCGGACGCGCACTCTATGCCGAACAGCGCGACTATGTCGCCCTGCGCGCCCTCGCCGATGTCCTCCATGTGGTCGCTGTGCATACGGACAAGACGGCCCACCTTGAACCTGCGCCGTGCGCGGGTGTTCATCAGCTCGTCGCCCTTTTTCAGGGAACCCTGGTAGATCCGGACGTAGGTAAGCTGGCCGTACTGCCCGTCCTCCAGCTTGAAGCCGAGCGCGACCACCGGCGCGTTTCCCGTGGGGGACAGCTCGACCTGCGCCTCGTCTTTGTCGAGGTCGAGGGCGTAGTTTTTTACTTCAGTGGGGTCGGGCAGATACTTGCTGACCCCGTCAAGCAGACTCTGGATACCCTTGTTCTTGTACGCCGAGCCCATCATCACCGGCACGAAATTTTCCTGCAAGGTGCCGGCGCGTATCGCGCGGTGGACGAGATCCTCCGGGATATCCTCGCCTTCCAGGTACTTTTCGGCAAGCTCGTCGTCAAACAGCGACACCGCGTCGACAAGCTCGTCGCGCCGCTTGTCCGCGTCCGCCTTGAGGTGGGCGGGGATGTCGGCGCAGCGAATGTTTTCGCCCGCGTCCCCGTCAAAGTACACGGCCTTCATTGACACAAGGTCTACAATCCCTTCTAGCTTGTCCTCCAGCCCTATCGGAATCTGGATCGGCACCGCGTTCAGGCCGAGCTTTTCGCGCAACTGGAGGCAGACCTTGAACGGGTTGGCCCCAGTGCGGTCGCACTTGTTGACAAACGCGATCCGGGGGACGTGGTATCGCTTAAGCTGCCTGTCGACTGTGATAGACTGGGACTGGACGCCGCCCACTGCGCAAAGCACGAGGATCGCGCCGTCCAGAACCCGCAATGACCGCTCGACCTCTATCGTAAAGTCGACGTGACCGGGCGTATCTATCAAATTGATCGTATAGTCTTTCCATGTAACCTGTGTCGCGGCGCTTTGGATCGTGATCCCGCGCTCCTTCTCCAGTTCCATGTGATCCATCGTGGCGCCCACGCCGTCCTTTCCGCGTACCTCGTGTATCGCGTGGATCTTATCGCAGTAAAACAGTATACGCTCGCTCAACGTGGTCTTGCCTGAATCGATGTGCGCGCTGATTCCGATATTTCGCATCTTTTTTATATCGACGCCCATTTAGAAAACACTCCTAACAGTAAATTATGGACTGACGCGACAACCTGACCGGCTGCCGTGTAACAAGTTCCGTTTTAAGATTTTGTGGAAATTCTTTGAAATCCAAGGATACTTCTAACAACCCTTCCCTAAATTTGTCAGAGATTTCCGTAAATTTCAAGAGGGAGAGCAATAATTAAGTACGGGGAAAGTCTCCCCCATGTCTTCCACCGCCCCCGCTGCGGGGACTCCGCGCTCCGGTCCGTGTCAAAACCCTGCACACCAGGTTATTACGTGGCCGGGGTAAGTACGGAAACGTTTACGCTTTTCTACCGGACGGAGGCCGGCGGGGGGTTACCCGGCCATACATTCCGCCAGTTTCCCGCAACCCGGAATACTGGTTACCAGCCTTATGTTGTACGCAAGAAAAGCCGGCGGGAATTCCCTGCTCTCATTTCGCAACAAGCGGGTTAGGCAATACCCCGCGCCACTTCCCCGCTTTATCGTCCCGAACGGATGCCCGGCAATACCCTTCCGTTGCCCCGTCAGCTCTTTGTCCGCCCTAATACGTATTTGTCCGGCGAACAGGCCCGTATCGCTATATGCCGCGGAGAAACGCTGCTCCGCCATAGGAACCTGATGGCGGAGGCCCCTTCTTCCTTCGCGCGTTTGCGTGCGCGGCTTTTACACGCGTTCCGGTTGTAAAACACCCCCGATTTGCGGATTTTTGTAAAATCCCGTATCCGGGTTCCCATAGGACACAGGACAATGTTCCGTATATCGTTTTTGTCCATTCGTCCGCCGCCGTAATCCGCTTCCTGTCCGTACCCCCGTTGGTGGCTTCAGTCTCCGCAACCGGCCTGTTTTTCGCGTCCGCCGCAGTCCGCAGGCGTGACAAACCTCCGTCCTGCCTTGGCCGGCATTAACCGGTTTTCAGGGCCGGGCAAGCGATTTTTGCGTCTCCTCGCTACGCACTGGGTCTTCCGCGCATGTTTCATACCGCCCTTTACACTTCGATAATTCTTCCGCTATCCCCCTTGTCTCCCCGGCTGTTCTTTCTCCGGCGCGGTACTCCTTTCCGTAGTTTTCCTACAAGTCCTTCATATATCCTTAAATTTGAGCCGCAAGCCGGGCTGTCCGGTTTTTCAGTTTCCACATAGTGAGCCAGCGTTCCTTGCCGCCCGCCGCCCTGGACTTGCTCCCGCCTGTAGCAAACGGGTACTTCCCGTATAAACCGGGTCCCGCGCACAATCCCCGTGAAATTTCCGAATACCCGTTTAGGCGTATTCCCCGTTCCCATGCCGGAAATTAGCGATAAGTTTTATGATTCGGGGAAAGGTTACCCCGCGGCCGGATAACTTCCGGATTCCGCTTCGCTTTCTTTTCCTGGCGCCTGGACGGGCGGACGCGGCCCGTATATCCGTATACGTACAGTTTTGACAAATCTTTGGGATCGTACACGGGTCTCCCGGTATCATTGGGCCGCAAGCGTGAAAAACCCGGGGCTCCCAAATCAAGGCTGCCTCGATACGCGTCAATACCCGTACGGAATTGCCGTCCCCAGCGTAGTATTCTATGCTGTCCGGTGGCAATATCATTTGCCTGCGGCTTTCCCCACTGGTAAATTCCACCTCAATGCTCACCCAACGGCGTATCGCACCTCTTAACTACAGGCCTTAATATACTTTTGACAAAGTCGGCCCCGCCTGAACTTCGTGTATCGTTCAGTTATGTGCAATAAAAACTCGAAATTCTCGGAAAATGAAAGATGGCGGCATCCCTGCCGCCGCCAAAAGTTACAAATTTTTCAGAAAATAGTGTCAATAACGAGCGATTCGTTCACCCCCTAAAGGCTCTAATTCACTGGGGAAACGTTCACCCCTTCTGGTCAGAAAGGGAAAAAGCGAACAAAAAAGGCTACAACAACATATTGTACT
>JAISLM010000162.1 GCA_031290855.1 Spirochaetaceae bacterium | reverse complement strand
TGAAGGAAAGGCTCAACGCGGCGCGGGGCGGATCGAAGGAGCTTGGCAGTATAAACTACGGCGCTCCTGAGGAGTTCGAGGAGACAAAGGAACGCTATGATTTTCTTGCGAACCAGATGGACGACTTGCATAAGGCAAGGACGGATTTGGAGAATATAGCTGCGGAGACTCGCGCCATAGCGTCCGAGCGTTTCATGGCGAACTATAACAGGATAAAAACGAATTTTCACAATATGTTCCGGCGGCTGTTTGGCGGCGGGCAGGCGCAGCTTAGGCTGAGCGACCCGAACCATGTACTCGAATCGGGCATAGAAATCTTTGCCCAGCCGCCCGGCAAGAAACAGGAAAACATCACGCTGCTTTCGGGCGGCGAAAAGTCGATGACGGCGGTCGCCCTGCTGTTTGCGACATATATGGTGAAGCCTTCGCCGTTCTGCTTTCTTGACGAGATCGACGCCGCCCTTGACGAGGACAACGTGAGCCGCTTCGTCCAGTTACTCCGCGAATTCGGAAGCAAGAGTCAGTTCATTATAATCACGCATAACAAAAAGACCGTGATCGGGGCCGCGACCCTGCTCGGCGTTACGATGGAGGAGAAGGGCGTAACCAAGACGATAGCGATACGCCTGCAAAACGCGCCGGTAAGCGGGGCGGACGATGAGGCGGGGGCGGCGGCTCCCGCCGCGCCGTTAAGCGCACCGGGCATCGAGGACGAGGAGGTTCCGCCTGAAACAGGAATGGAGCTTCCGAGGGGCATAGACGACCCGGAAGCGGTAAGCGAGGCGGAACTGCGCCCGCTGACGCATCAAACCGCAAAATAACTGGTAATTACTGAACCGGCAACTATTATCTTCGAGCCCTTTTTGTCTTTTCTGAAATTGTGCTTTTGCGAAAGCAAGACATAGGCGGAGTTGCTAAAATCATCGGGTTTATACTGCAAATTTTAATCCTTCCGTTGTCATTTTTGGGATGCTTTCATTCCTTATAATGAATTACGTGATATACTACCTATTTTTTGCGGAGTTAGGTCTTAAAAACAAGATACGGCTTCAACGGTCAGTTGAAGGTGATTAGGTAGGAGGACATTATGGAAAAGTCGTTTTGAAAACGGTTTGACAACTTTTCAGCCGGGCTCTGCGGTAAGTTAGTATCCGTCTAATTAAGCGCACCCCAGGTATTCAATTTTGAGCGGAAAAATAATTCAGGAGGATACTTTGAAAAAAATGAGCCTCCGCGCGGCAAGCGCGAACCTAAGGTTCGGCGGGGTATTAAACCAGACTTTGCGAATAAAGATTGTTTTTTTTTATAATTTTGCCATGATTACCGTTATGACAATGGGGAGACCGCATGAAAAATAATTCTCAGTCACGACACTTCGTGAAAATGTTTTGCATTGGATTATTATTTACCATCACCGCCTGTACCACTAAACCAGCCGTACCTGCGGATACAGGCCCCGATGAACGCAGGAGTGCCAGGCGCCGGATTTGCATAGTGCCGTCAGAGCCAGACAGCGCTATATGTGGGGCCGGGGTCAGACCCCATAGCGGGTGGCAAGGGCCGGTTACGCAAAAGCGCCCCGCTCAGCGCCCTTGCCGGTCATACCGCGGTGGAGTTGGAAGGGCTGGCGGACGGCAGGGATACATAGACGGGTCCACCGACATCACGACCGAATCGGTGAACGACGCGGTGCCTCCCGGCGGGATGTTCAGCATAGCGGGACACAAGTTCAAGATAGCGGGGAACGACCCGGAAACGTGCGTGTATTTCGCAGCGGCGGAGGATTCCGCGCAACGGGTGAAGGCGGACGGTCATCTGGCGGAGAACGGTGAGTCAAAGCCGATCGGGTGATACCGGCCTTGGGTGCCGGTAAGCGGCAGGTGGAAGTTAAGACACAGTACAGCGGAGGAAGCAGCCTTCTCAAAAAAACAAGAACCATGTCGTTTAACGGCGTATTGACCGTCGCGTAAAGAGACATCCACCCGTATTGCGTTTATGTATCCACTCGTGCCGGGTTTGGGTATCCACTCGTATCGGATGTGGGTGACGCTGCGGTAACGGACGCGGCTGCCCGGTATATCCGCCTTAGGCGGCGGCCCGGGGCGGTTTGACGCCCGCGCCACGTTCACGTAAGACACTAAGGCTCTCCTATTCCTTCGGCCCCGACCCGGGTATCTTTTTCAGCCGTCCCGCCGCCCCGTCTCCCAGTCGTCCGGCACGGACTCAAGAGGCAGCCGCCCGTCGGCCGGTCGGTCGGAAGGCGCGGAGCTTACAGGGCGTCCGGGGTCTGACCCTCTACCGGCCTAAATCGTTGCCCGGTAATGAATTAGAGCGAAAGGCGGCGGGCGCCCCGATCCGGCGGGCGGCCGCCTTCCCAATTTCTTTCGCCGTGACTAAGGCCAGGTTCCCCCCTCAGGGGGGCTTGTCCGCCGGCGGAAGCTTTTTGTAAAGCTTCGCCCGCCACTCCGCCGTCGCCCCGCCCTTCGCGAAGTCCGTCTTTTCAACCGGCTCCCCGTCCCCGTAGGCGTCGGTCTTTACCCTGCCGCTCCGGGTTACGAACGCCGCGTCCCGTTTCCGCTTCCCCGCGTCACTTCCGATAAAACGTCCTTTCCCTGCCGCCGTTTTTCCGTTCCTTAAAATGAACCTCCACGCCGCAAAACAGCGTCAAGCGTCCGCGTGTGGTTTGTGCCTGACGTTCTACCGCCTTCTTAACCCCAAAAGGAAGGGATAAGGCGGGGAGCAGACACCGCTGCGAATGAGCCTCCGCGCGGCAAGCCGTGCGGAGGCTCATTCCAGAGAGCACTGAACGGCATCACTTTCGGTATGGCGGTCCGGGTGGGCGGGAAAAAACGCGGTGGGGGTACGGTAAACCGGTAAGCCGCAAGCAAAAGGCCGCCAAACCCGCAGGAAGCGGGAATTCATCCCCGCGCCCATGAAGAACCACGTACTTGCGGAGTCCGAAAACATCCTGACCGTGAGTTTCACGCGTAAATGTGGTGTGTCTTAGATCACCCGCCTGCGTACCACGGAGGTGCGTGTATCTAACGGCGGTAATGGACCTGTATGACCGCAAGGTCACCGGCTAGGCCTGGGCGGCCGGCATGGAGCCCTTAATATGACTATTCCCGCAGTGGACGTGTCGTTTAAGAACCGTCTTGCGCAAGAGAGGGTTATGTCCCGTTCGGACCGGGGAGTAAAGTATTGCGCGGAAGCCTTGTTCAAAACCCTCAAAATGGAACCGGAAATCCTGGACGGCGGACATTCGGAGGCGGAGGTTAGGAAGTCGGTGTTCATTTATCTTTAGGCCCATTATAACAGGGTTCGGCTTCATTCGGCGCTTGACTATGTTACCCTGATGCGCTTAGCTCAGACAGGATCGTTAATCGTCTCCATCTAACGGGGTCAAATCCACTTTTGCGAGGGGGTCTGCGGGGTAGTCCTTTATAGCGGGCGGGCTTGCGTAAAACGCCGGTCATTTTACTATAACGACATTTACCGGGCTGCCGTCCTTTCTGTATTCGTGGGCGGCGGCGGAATAGTCGACAAACCTTTCGCCGTTGCGGTAGTAGACATAGCGCCAGGTTCCGGGCGGGAGAGGCAGGGCAAGGGAGTACAGGCCCGGCGCGGTTTCTTTCAGTTCATACATAAACGGATCCCAGCCGTTAAAATCACCGGCCACCGTGACGCGCCCGCCGCCCGATTCACCGCGATAGTGAAAAACCACGCCGTCAAACGGGCTCTCGTTGTTCCGGACGGATGGCGGACGGACAGGCAGCGGCGCTACGGAATGTTCTATGCCTGTTTTCACGTTGAATTTGCGCCTGGGGTTGTATGGGTCTGGCGACCAGAGGCCGTCAAAAACAAGCCTGTATTCAAGGCTTTTTACCTGCGGCGGTACGGTGTAGACAAAAAACAAAATACCGGAATCTCGTAGTGTTTCCGGCGGCGTCTTGCTTTTTTCGTTAAACTCGTCTGTGTCGCTTACCGGTACAAACAGCTTACTGAACGGGTGAATCTTGGCAAAGCCTTCGTGGAGAAACGCTATACCTACAGTTTTATACTGGTCGGCGGCCGTAAAAATCACGGCGTCCTCGAATATTTTAGGCTCGCCGGGGCCGCCAAGACTTAACAATGCGTCTATAAACTCGTAAGATTCTAAATCCGCCGCGCCTAAACTACCGATAATTAGTAGAAGGAGTGTAGATAAACCAAGAGCTTTCATCTGAATTTAGTATCGGTTGATGCTCCAAAATCTAAAGTTATGCCCTCATTAAAGCAGCTCAAACAACTACAGGACCTCTTTAGCGAAATCGGCGGTGAAAAGGAGATACTTGATGCCGAGGGACTCCGCCCGGACGTCTACAATCTGCCCGCAAATGAGCCGCCGCCGCGAGACGAGCCTCGAAAGGAAGCCGCTCCGCCCAAAGCTCCCGCCGGGACTCCGCCGCCGGGGCCGCCGGCGGATAGCGCCGAAACGGATGACGGTTCCATATTCGAAAGGCTTTTTGGCAGCATGGACGATCTTGTAAGCAGCGCGCCCCACGAGGATGAACTGCCTGAGCCCTATACAGAGGATGAGCGGCCTGACGCGGAAGGGGAGATACCCGGCATCGAGGACTTCAGCCTGGACTTGGAGCCGCCCGCCGGCGAAAGCGCCGGGGAGTCTGCGGAAGGGGAGATACCCGGTATTGAGGACTTCAGCCTGGACTTGGGGCCGCCCGCCGGCGAGAGCGCCGGGGAGCCTGCGGAAACCGACGCGGGGGGTTTTGACAAGGATTTTGACCTTGATGAAATGCTGAAAGGCTTTGACATGGACGGCGGCGAGGCGGACGGTCTTACGGACATTGAAGGCGTAGAAGCTCCGGAGGAAAAAGCCGACTCTGACGATATTCCGTCGGTACTGGAAATCTCGGACGAGGAGAAAGCATCCCTTTTCCCGGACGAGCCGGTCAGAGAGGCGGCGCAGCCAGACGGCGAGTCATCGAAGCCCGGCGGCGGCCAGATCGGAAGTCTTCCCAACATTGAAGATTTCCTCTCGCCTATCGACGGTTTTGTTAAAGCCGACGAAATCGTCCCGCAGCCGCCCGCCGGGGAGAAACCAAAGAAACCGGTAGAGGCGATCAAGCTTACCGAGGAACAGCTGCAGCAACTGCTGGACACTATAGCTTCGTATCCTCTCAATCTGCGCGTCACCTGTGAAAAGATAATAGTCGAGGAAATTGTCGAGCCGTCCCTGATGTCGCAGTTTATAAAGCTGCTGATCCGGGGCGGGAACGCCCGCGAAGCCGCCGTCCTTGCCGGGAAGATACTGAAACAGAACATCGTCCTGCCAAAGGGTTATAAAACCGGCGAAGAACTTGCCGCCGAACAGTCCAGCCTTGTATACATCTTTTACCGTAAGATTTTTCCGATAGCCCGCGTTTCACTGCTTATCGCCGCGCTTGCCGCCTCTATTGCTTACCTGAGCCATGAATTCATCTACAAGCCCGTCCGCGCCGACCTGATCTACCGGGACGGTTACGAAAGGATCGAGGAAGGCGAGTATACGCTGGGGAACCGGCGTTTCGAGGAAGCCTTCGCGGTGCGTCCCGTTAAAAATTGGTTTTACCGTTATGCCGAACTGTTTCGGGACGAGCGCCAGTACCTGTACGCCGAGGAAAAGTACGATCAGCTTTTGCTGAACTATCCGCGTGACAAGAAGGGGACGCTTGACTATGCCGCGATGGAGGCGGACTACCTGCGTAACTATGAAAAAGCGGACGGCCTCCTCCGCGGCAACATTCTGGATTATAAGGGCGAGGACAGAGAAGGGCTGCTCGCCCTTGGGGACGTCAACCTTGCCTGGGGCGAGTACGATCCGTCGCGCTACGAGGAGGCAAGGCTTGCCTACGCGAAGTATATCACCGCTTACGGACAGACCGACCCCCTGCTGGAACGGATGATGCTCTACTTTATCAGGACCGACAAGCTGGGCGAAGTAATTCCGCTGCAAAATTACTTTATGTCCCGGCCAAAAAGCAAGATTTCCGCGCCCTCCCTCGCGGAACTGGGCGGTTACCTGCTCGACAAGCGCTTTGAAGAGGTGAAAGGCGTCCCTGACGAGAACATCGAGGCGATTGAAAACGTAAAGGATGTCATTTTGCGGGCGCTTGGGAAGGATTTCGCTCTTCCCGAGTCGCATTACCACCTTGCGCGTTACTACGGGGCTTACGGCGCCGTTCAGGAGGAGCGGCAGACCCTGGAAACGGCCGCCGCCGCCTTCGATACGGCCAGGCCCGAGTCGCCCAAGCGGACAAGTTACCGTGTCGACACCCAGCGGCGCCTCGCGCGCCTGTTGATCGCGGGGCGCGAATTCATCTCCGCCGAGGAAACCCTCGCAAAAGGGGTAAACATCATGGAGGACGCGATCGAACGCCGCGTAGTGCGGCAGGCCCCGGAGTTTGGCGAACTGTACGCCTATCTGGGCGACCTGTCCTACTTCACAAAGTCGGGCGACATGGACGAAGCGGCGGCCTTCTACCTGAATGCCGAGAAGTACGGCTGGTCGCCGCCTGAAATGCAGTACAGGCTCGGCTCCGCCTACTACCGGATGGGGGACTACGCCCCCGCGCTGAACCGCTTCTTCAGGGTTTCGATGGAAACGCCGTACAACCGCCGTCTTTTGAACGCGCTTGGAAACGTATCGTATATGCGAGCCGACTATTTTGCGGCGGAAGGCTACTTCAAGCGTCTTATCGGAATGCTTGAAAGCGATCGCAACCGTTTCCCGCTGCTGCTGCCGCACGAGCGGCCCGAACACCGCGAGCTCGTCGAGCGGATGATGATCGCCCGCAACAACCTGGGCGTTACCTACAACGCGCTAGCCGGGCGGACGGGCAATCCCGCTTACCGCGCGGCCGCCCTGGGCGAATTCGCGGAAGCGGCCCGCGCCTGGGACGCGCTGGAACGCAATCCCGATACCATGATAAGGGCCGGCATCACGGACCCCGCGATTCCGGGCGCGAGCCTTCCGTACCTGAACATCCAAAACACGCTTTACCCAGTGCAGGGCGGCAACGGTCTGCTCTTCATGCAGATCGACAAGGATCTGGGCGATCATTCATGGTGGGAAGAATTGATGCGGAAGGAAGGCTTGCCGTAGCCCCTTTAGACACATCCGGGCGGACAGGATTAAACGCGGGCGGCAGTACAGCCCCGCAAAGCGGATTTGCCCGCCGTCAATCCGAACTTCAAAGTTGGCAAATCCGACTTCGCCGTTGGCGGCTTGCCGCAACTGATTCTTAACATCCCGCGCCCTGCCAGTTTGCCGGTAAACCTGAACCACAGACAAAAAGACGGACAAAGAGGACGTGTGCAGCAGGCGCGGCTGCCGGACGGACGCTCCTCAAGTCAGCCCCAAAGACGGGTTCCACGTTAGCCCCGCAAACACGCTCCCCCAAGCCTTCCCGGACGGAAACCCCGGCGCCAAAGCGCCCGAAAGCCCAACGCGCAGAGTGCGCCGGGGCGCAGTGTTAAAAAGTCCCGTTGGAGGGGGAGTTTATGCTATTGCCGTTATTTGTTGCGGTACCGCCGCTGTTGTACAGGGCGTGGCCGTTGTTATTGATTGCCGTGTTGGACTTATTGCCTTCGCCAGAGCCGTAGACCGTACCGCCGGTTTTGGTGAAGTCGCCGCAGGAAATATACACACCGCCGCCGCCTGCGCTGCCTTTTGCACTATTCCCGCTGATTGTGCCGCACGACATAGTGAACGCGCCGTTACTTTCTACGCATACGCCGCCGCCGCCTGTGTCTTTGCTGGCAGTGCTTGTCTCGTTACCGCTTATAAGCGCGCCACCTGACATAGAAAGCGTGCCGTTAGCCACCGTTACGCCCCCTCCTCCCCAGTTGCCGCCTGATTTAATTTTATTGTTTTGAATGGCGCCGCCGGAAAACATGAATGTGTTATACCTGTTCGTATCAGCGGAACCTACATTGACGCCTCCGCCATTGTTCCCTGTATTGTTGGCTATAAGGCCGCCTGTCATCGTAAACGTGCTGCCGCCTATAATGTACACGCCGCCGCCGTCGCTGCCCCAGTTCTCGCTGATTGTGCCGCCGCTCATCGTGAATGCGCCGCCGTCTACGTACACTCCGCCGCCTCTGTCACAGTTATAATTGTTTTGCAGGATTGCCCCTTCGCTAATAGAGAGTGTGCCGCCGTTCACGCTTACAAGCGAGGCGGAAGCACTTAGCCCGCTGTTTGTTTCACCGTTCAACACGGCGCCGCCGTCTATCGTGAGTGTCTTCGCTTCGTTTCCCGCCAGCGCGAGGCTGCCGCCGCTGTTTACCGTGAACAGTACGCCGGTATAGCCGCTTTCCCGGCTAATTGTTCCGCTCGTTCCGCCCGGCACAAGCTTTATGTGTTTGCCGTCGCCGATGCTTGCCGTTCCCGCGGCGTCAATTGTAATGCTCTCCAGCACGGTTATCGTGTATTCCGTGTTGTCCCCCGGTACGGCCTCTATCGCGTCCGCCAGCGTGGCGTAGAAGATTCCGTCCATTTTCACCGCGCCTTCGGGAGGGGTGAATTCGGCGTACAGGTACAGGCGGCTCTTTCCCGCCGGGAAATCGGACGTCTTGAATTTGTATTCGCCGTCTGTCAGAACAAGCTGTTTTTCTTTCGAGGGCGGTAAAGCGTACGAGTAAGCCAGACTGTTCTCGACAAGCGTATAGCCGTTCGCGGGGTATATCTTTATCGCGACGGGAAGGCCGGCATCTCCGCTGTCTTCAAGCTCCGGTCCGGATATTATCGAGGGGACGGCAAGCACGCGGTGTTTTTCCCCGTCGCCGGCGTCTAGGATGTACGGCTCTATCCGGCGGTATATTTCGCCCGGCGTTAGCACGCTTATCACGAATTCGGTCCTTATCTCGTAGTTCCTGTCCGGGTCGTTCAGCCTTACTGTTACCGTTTTCTCTCCCGGAACATCGGGATCGGCCAGCGGGTCAACCTCGTAGTCCTGTACCGGCAGCAGATCGCGCGTTTCGTTCAGCCCGTTAAGCCCGCCTATCTCCAGTCCTTTGGCGGCCCAGCCCTCCGCGTCATACGGTATCGCGTCTTCACCCGCGATGAACGTGTTGGCGGACGGCGGCGTCTTTACGAATATCGTGTGTATCGACCTTATCTCGTTCACCCGCTTCTCTATACTTGAAATTATCGGCTGGTTCCATACACCGCACCGCGCCAGCAGCGCCAGACAAAACACCTGCAACAGTAACGCTTTTTTCAATCCAAAGCCTCCTTGTTTAGTTATAGTATACTATAAAATCTGCTTTTAATCAATTTTCCATAGAATTTGAAGCCGCCTGCGGCGGACGCGGCGCTGTTCTTTATCGAAGCGTTGCGCTACAATGAGTTCATGCAAAGAATAGTTTTAGGGGACGAGGCGCTGGCGCTGGGCGCGCTGGACGCGGGGCTTTTTGCCTGCTACGGGTATCCGGGGACGCCTTCCACCGAGATAATGGAGTTCCTTATCGACAGCGCGGCGCGGGACGGGAAGAGTGTCGCCCGCTGGTGCGTGAACGAGAAGACCGCGCTGGAGGGGGCGCTCGGCGTGTCCTTTGCCGGACGGCGCGCTATGGTGACGATGAAACACGTCGGTCTCAACGTGGCCGCCGACCCCTTCATGAACGGGGCGATGCTCGGCATCAACGGCGGCCTTGTGGCAGCGGTCGCGGACGACCCCGGGATGCACAGTTCGCAGAACGAGCAGGATTCGCGCTTCTACGCCGATTTCGCGCTTCTGCCCTGCCTGGAGCCGCGCAGTCAGCAGGAGGCCTACGACATGGCGCGGGAAGCCTTCGAACTTTCCGAGAAGTTCCATGTCCCCGTGCTAATCCGCCTCGTTACGCGGCTTTCGCACGCCCGCTCCGCGATAGAAACCGCGCCGCCCGCCACGCTGACAAGGCCTGATCGTGTGCGCGACACGAGCGAGTGGATGCTGCTGCCGGCTTTCGCGAGGCGGAACTACGACGCCCTGATCGAGAAAGTGACCGCGCTGGAGGCCTGGTCGGAGGCTCACAGCGCAAACAGGCTCGATGCTGATGCCGGCGCTTGCGACCCCGGCTTCGCCGTGCTTACCGCGGGACTGGGCGGTAACTACTACGAGGAAAACCTTGCGGAATTGACGGCGGCCTGCGGCGGGAAGCCGCCCGCCCGCCTCCACGTAGGGGCCTACCCGCTTCCAGTCGCTTCCGTGCGGAAGCTATGTGAAGGGGCAAAGCGCCTCCTTGTGATAGAGGAGGGGCAGCCCTTCATCGAGATGCGCCTGCGGGGGATTTTGGGGTCTGCGATAAGGATTGACGGGAAGCTCGACGGGAAGCTGCCCCGCACGGGCGAGCTTGACCCCGACAAGGCGCGTTCCGCGCTCGGCCTTCCGGCCTTGCCGCGCGCTACGGCCCCCGCGCTGCGCTTGCCGTCCCGTCCGCCCCAATTGTGCAAGGGTTGTCCCCACGCCGATAGCTACGCGGCGCTTAACGCGGCGCTCGCCCCTTACGGCGCGGACGAGAAGGCCGTGCTGGCCGACATCGGATGCTACTCGCTGGGGGCCTCGCCGCCCCATTCGGCGATAGAGACGATAGTCTGCATGGGGGCTTCGGTCAGCATGGCGCGGGGCGTCGCGGAAGCGGGCATTAGGGCGGCGGTCGCCGTGATTGGGGACTCGACCTTTCTGCATTCGGGGATCACGGCGCTGCTCGACGTAGTATCGTTCAACGCGCCTGTAACCGTCGTGATCCTCGACAATTCCACTGTGGCGATGACCGGCTGCCAGGAGACGGCGCTGCCTGGCGCCCGCCTGCGCCCCCTGATCCTCGGCCTTGGCGTGGACGAGGCGCACATCGCGGAACTGGAACCCCTCCCCAAAAACCTCGCCGCAAACACGGCCCGCCTCGCCGCCGAGATAGAGTACCGCGGCCCGTCAGTCGTGATATTCCGCCGCGAATGCCTGGAAAGCCTCCGCCGCCGCCGTAAACAGGCCCCGCAAATGAGTAGTGAGTGATGAAGGCGCGGCTGTGGGGTCGTCTTTGCGACAGGATTTTGGCTGGCAATGAAAGATCGGTAACGTGGATGAGTGATGTAGGAGGGCTGCCGGTTTGTCCCTGGGGGAAGAGCTTTGGAGAGGGGAGAGGTATGGAGGTACCAGTTGCCGTGTCATCCGCTCATTCCGGAACAAAGGCGCAGCCTTTGGTCCTGCATTCCACATCATAAACGAATGTCTTGTCACCTGCGCTGTTTGTTACGGTGACTGGACGCGGACTGTTTTTTATAAGGAGTAAATATGAAAACCGATATGATTTTGGCGGGCGTGGGGGGGCAGGGTGTGCTTTCCATCGCGGCGGTGATAGCCGCCGCCGCCGTGAAGGCGGGGTTTCGGGCGCGGCAGAGCGAGGTACACGGCATGGCGCAGCGGGGCGGGGCAGTGCTTTCCCACCTTCGGATAAGCGACGGTGCGATACACTGCGACCTTGTGCCCCGGGGCGGGGCCGCCCTTGTGATCTCGATGGAGCCGCTGGAAGGGCTGCGTTACACGGACTGGCTTTCGCCGGACGGCGCGCTGGTAAGCGCCTCGGCGCCCGTACTAAATATCGGCGACTACCCGCCGCTTGCCGATGTCCACGGCGCGGTCAGGGCGCTTCCCGGTTCCCGCCTCATCGACGCGGAGGCGCTGGCAAAGGATGCCGGGCTGCCCCGCGCCGTAAACATGGTGATGGTAGGTGCGGCATCGCCTTTCTTGCCCGTAGAGCCCGGTGTTCTGGAGGAGGCTATAGCGGAGCTTTTCGCCAAGCGCGAACCCGGCCTCAACGTCGAGGCGTTCAGGGCCGGCAGGAAGCGCTCGGAAGCTCTTGTCGCGTAACGGCGCGGCGGGACGGACGGAAACCCGCACTCTTGGCAGCCCCCTTGCAAGAGACGCAGCGCCTTTTTAAGGCTTTTCTCTATTAAAGCCTTTGGAAAACACGTTTATTATTTTTTCGATCTGGCCCGCGTTTGTAATGTTGAATCTGGAAAGTACGCTGCCGTCAACCTGTTCATAAACCGCGCCTCCGTCTTCGATCTCGCACAGCATATTGGCAAGGTACACCGAATCGACAAGCAGTCTGTACTTTTCCGGCGCGTCTGCGGGCGCATGGTGGAAGCGTATCGCCGCAACCAGGTTTTCTGGGAAATTCCATTTCTCGGCAAGAAGCGCGCCGACTTCGGCATGGTTCATGCCGGCCCTGATGTCTTCAAGCGTTATCGGGGGGACGTTTTTTTCTTCACAAAACGATTTTATCTTGTTGTTGACGTCCGGGTTAACGGCGGCCAAAACGATCTTTCCCATGTCATGCAGCATACCGCCCAGGTATATGTCCTCGATGGAACTTTTGTCGTGCTGAAAGTTCTTGACAAGGTTGAACGCAAAAAAGGCGGTCTTGTAGCTGTGATGCCACAGGAGTTTTTTTTCTTCGGTATCGTCGCCAAGCAGCTTTTGTGAACCGTAGGAATAAAGAAGGTTTTTTATCCCTGTAATTCCCAGAATTTTTACGGCTTCCGAGATGCTGTCGATTTTTTTTGTCGTCATATACTGCGCCGAATTTACGACTTTGATGATATCTGCCGTCATTGCCGGGTCAACCGATATTTTACCCGCGATATCCTTCATGTCTGACTTTGGGTTGGACAGCATATTCTGTACCCTGATAATGTTTTCAGGGAAATGCGGCAGATCGTTTATATGCGCCACTATTTCTTTTGTTATACCCGTGACGTTTGTTAAAACTGTTTGGTCAAGCGGTACGATAAGCCTTGCGACTGTTTCCGATTCCGTTCTTGTGATGTCGAAACAATCCTCCGTCAAGCCCATCTTTTTCAGCATAAGCACAAGGACAACCAGTCCGAGCCCCGCCCCTTCGGAGTCGTCCAACACCTGCGAAAAGGCGTCCTCCAGGCTGCTGTACTGACGTGAACGTGCGATCTTGTCATGTATGCGGATCAATTCGATTTTTGAAACGACAACGTTGTTTCGCACTTCAATCTGCAGCGCGTCCCTGCTGTAGAGCATGATTACCTTTATGTAAAGCCCCTTGTCTTTTTGAAGTTTCAGGTAATGCGCCAGATTATTGAACATATCTTTTTTGAAATTGCGCATTCCTTCTTTATACTGCTTGGGATCGTTGATATCCAGGCATTTTTCCATGAAATATACACGTTTTGTGTTTGCTTTCTTCGCGTTTACCGACAATTCCTGAATGCAGTACTCAATGTAGTCACGGAGGTTTTCGTGGCCTGCCAGTCGCAAAAATACGGCCAAAACCCTGACTATGTATACTTCTATCTCGTGAGGAAGGGTATATGTGGTAATTGTCAGAGGAATGCCTGAACGTATTGAGGTTTTTATTTTATTTTCATCTACAATTAGTTCGTGTTCCTCAGCCATATCTACCTCCTGCCTTATATTCCGTAAAAATAACATTTTAGCCTGTTCCAAAACTAATTGACTGTGCGCTAAAGCGCACGGTTTTGGACCAGGCTTGAGCCTGAAGGCTCTTGCGGTTTTTCTGGCTAAAGCCTTGCACAACCGCGTTTTGGAGCTGTAAAGTATAGGCCGCCGCCGGCCGCAAGGCCGGCAGGACGG
>JAISLM010000161.1 GCA_031290855.1 Spirochaetaceae bacterium | reverse complement strand
GGAACACCCGGTCAAACAGCGCCGGCGCCCGGCACCCTCGGAACAGGGGTTCCCTGTTGTTGACGCGGGTACTGATTTCGTACCACACGCCCTGTTTCAGCATTCTTAAATGTCTCATGCAAATATATGTGCGCTTGCCCGCGTTTTGCTTTAACATCCAAAGAAAAAAAGGAAAGGGGCCCAAGCGGAAAGGACCTTCCGGCGGCGCGGTGTGGCGCTTTTCATCAGGTAAAATTTTTGCGGGCCAGGTTTAGGGCCTGCCGTGCGGAGGTCTATTATGCTCCGGACTACTTTGTTAAACACCATGTCCGCTATTCTTTATGTCTCAAACCCCTCTTTTTGCTTACTTTTTCGGTGTATCATTTCGGTGAATTGACAAAGGGGCGGACTTTGGTATTATATTGACAGCCGCGGGAGTGAAGGGGCGGGGCTGGAAAAAGGAGGGCGGATGGCAAATCGGGGTGTTCCCGAACATATAAGGGCGCTGGCGGAGGGCTACGCCCGGATTCCTGTGGCAAAAACGTTGCCGGCGGAGAAGCGGACGCCTATCGATCTGTTCAGGGCGATGAAAAATGTGAGCCGCAACTGCTTCATCCTTGAAAGTCTGGAGGATTCCGGGCTTTGGGGGCGCTACACCTTCCTCGGTTACGACCCGCGGCTGGAAATCAGCTGCTTGGACGGGTCGCTTACGATAAAGAACGGCTCTACGGTGCGCTTTTCAGGGGCAAACCCCGGCGGGCATATCAAAAGGATTCTTGACGAGAACCGCGCGCCCCGTCTCCCGGATATGCCGCCCTTCACCGGGGGGCTGGTCGGCTACTTCTCTTACGACTACGTGAAGTACGGTGAACCCGCGCTCAAGCTGGACGCGCCGGACGAGGAGGGTTTTAAGGACGTTGACCTGATGCTTTTCGACAAAACTGTCGTGTGGGACAGGCTGGAAGAAAAGATCATCCTGATCGTAAACGTGAAGACGGACGCGCTGCTTGAAAACTACAACAGGGCCGTCAACGAGCTTGACGCGATGGCCCGGCTTTTGGACGGGGGCGAGGGGGCGGAGATGCCGCCCCTAAGATTGCTTTCGCCGTTCCGCCGCCTTTTCACGAAGGAACGCTACTGCGGCATGGTGGAGCAGGCCAGGGCGTACATCAGGGAGGGGGATATATTCCAGGTGGTGCTGTCGAACCGCCTCGACGCGGGTATCGAGGGCAGTCTTTTCGACACTTATATGGCGCTGCGGAGGATAAACCCCTCGCCTTATATGTTCTACTTCTCTAGCGACGACGGGGGGAACGGGGCTTTCGAGATCGCAGGCGCATCTCCCGAAACCCTGGTTAAGCTCACGGACGGGCTGCTCTACACGTTCCCGCTTGCGGGCACGCGCCGGCGCGGCAGGACCCCCGAAGAAGACGCGGCGCTGGAACGGGAGCTTCTGGCGGACCCCAAGGAGCTTGCCGAGCACAATATGCTCGTCGATCTGGGCCGGAACGACCTCGGTAAGGTTAGCGAGTTCGCTTCGGTCCGCGTGGAGCGCTACCTTTCGATAGAGCGCTTCTCCCATGTGATGCACATCGGCTCCACGGTGCGCGGGAAGCTGCGGGAGGGGCTGGGGGCGCTGGACGCGGTGAACGCGGTGCTTCCGGCGGGCACACTGTCGGGCGCTCCTAAGATACGCGCCTGCCGGATAATCAACGAGCTTGAGAACAATAAGCGCGGGATTTACGGCGGCGCTATCGGGTACATCGACTTTTCGGGAAACATGGATACCTGTATCGCCATCAGGATCGCTTTTAGGAAAGGGGGCAGGGTTTTTGTCCGCTCCGGCGCGGGGATTGTGGCCGACAGCGTCGGGGAGAACGAATACGAGGAGTGCGAAAACAAGATGCGGGCCGTGATAAACGCCCTTTCCGGGGAGTGAGCGGCGGTGATCCTGCTGATAGACAACTACGACAGCTTCTCCTACAACCTGTACCAGTTGATAGGGTCGATGGCGCCGGATATCCGGGTGGTACGTAACGACGAGTTTTCCGTGGAGGAGCTTGCCGCTCTCTTTCCGGCGCGTCTCGTTATCTCGCCCGGCCCTGGCCGGCCCGCGGACGCGGGCGTTTGCGTTGAGGCCGTCAGGTATTTTGCCGGCAGGGTTCCGTTGCTTGGCGTATGCCTGGGGCACCAGGCCGTCTGCGAGGCTTTCGGGGCGACGGTTTCCTACGCAAAGACCCTTACGCACGGCAAGGCTTCCTCCGTTACGGTCGATACGGGGACGGCGCTCTTCGCGGGGCTGCCGCCCGTGATACAGGCGGGGCGCTACCACTCCCTTGCGGCGATGGAGGACAGCGTTCCGCCCGTTCTTGTCGTCACGGCCCGCACGGAAGACGGCGAGATCATGGCGGTGCGGCACCGGGATCACAGTGTGTACGGCGTGCAGTTCCATCCCGAGTCGATCCTGACCCCTTTAGGCGGCCGTATACTGGAAAACTTCATCAACAACGACTAGCGGGCCGCCCGGAGGGGGCTGATTAGTAATTAATAATGAAGGATAAGCCTTTCGGGATGGCTGATTGGAAATGAGGGCTGTCGAAAGCTCAACGCTCCGCGTTGAGCCGGCTCCCGTGAGGGGGGCTTTGATCGTAAGGCTGGCAGGGCGTTCTTGCGAGTGGGCCTTTAGGATAAGACTGGAGGCGGCGGGCAGATTAGGAGAGTTTTTTATGTTGATCAAAGACGCGATTGTAAAAGCGGCGAAGAGGGAGAACCTGAGTTACGAGACGGCTCTGGGGGTTATGGACGAGATCATGGGCGGGAAGGCCAGCGATATACAGATGGCGGCTTTCCTTACTGCTATGGCGGTGAAGGGCGAGACGATTGAGGAGATAACGGCCTCCGCCGCCGGTATGAGGAAGCACTGCGTCCGTATACTGCACGACATGGACGTGCTGGAGATCGTCGGCACGGGCGGTGACCGTTCCAACTCCTTCAACATATCAACCACCTCGTCCCTCGTGATCTCCGCCGCAGGGGTTCCCGTCGCCAAGCACGGCAACAGGGCCGCCTCCAGCAAGTCGGGGTCGGCGGACGTGCTGGAGGCGCTCGGCGTCAACATCATGGCGCCGCCGGAGAAGAGCCTTGATCTGCTGCGGACGATAGGGCTGTGCTTCCTTTTCGCCCAAAACTACCACATCTCGATGAAGTACGTGGCCCCGGTGCGGAAGGAACTGGGCATCCGCACGATATTCAACATACTGGGGCCGCTCGTCAACCCGGCGGGCGCCAACATGGAACTTCTCGGCGTCTACGACCCTGAACTCGTCGAGCCTATGGCGCGGGTGCTTTCCAATCTGGGCGTGAAGCGCGCCCTAGTCGTGTTCGGGCAGGACGGCCTTGACGAGATTTCCCTGAGCGCCCCAACCTCGGTTTGCGAGGCGGCCGGCGGACGCTTCAGTTCTTACGTGATCACGCCGGAAGAGTTCGGCCTGAAGCGCTGCAACAAGGCGGACCTCACGGGCGGCTCGCCGCAGGAGAACGCGGCTATAACGCTGAGCATCCTTTCCGGCGAGAGGGGCCCCAAGAGGGACGCGGTGATACTGAACTCCGCCGCGGCGATACACATCGCCCGGCAGGAGCTTTCGATAAAGGACGCGGCAGCCCTTGCCGGCGAGGTGATCGACAGCGGGAAGGCGCGGGAACAGCTTGAGCGCTTCGTCCGCCTGTCGAACAGCGTTACGGAAGCCGAGGCGGGGCGTGTTTCTTGACGATATAGCCGCAGCGACACGCCGGCGTGTCGCCCGCGCCAAGGAAAGCCTGCCGCCGGCAGCGCTAAAGGACCGCGTGGCGGCGGCTTACGGCGGGGCTTCCGGCAGAAATGCCTTCGAGGAGGCTGTCGCCGGGCCGGGGCTGTCGTTGATCTGCGAAGTGAAGAAGGCCTCTCCTTCCCGAGGCCTTATCGCGGAGGACTTCCCCTACAAAGAGATCGCCTGTGAGTACGAGGCGGCGGGGGCGGCGGCGGTTTCGGTGCTTACAGAGCCGGACTACTTCATGGGCAGCGACAGTTACCTCCGCGAGATAGCCGCCCTTGTAAAGATACCCGTCCTCCGCAAGGACTTCGTCGTGGACGAGTACCAGATCTACGAGGCCGCTCTCCTGGGGGCAAAGGCCGTGTTGCTGATATGCGCCCTCCTGGGTCCCGGCCTCCTAGCTGAATATTCCCGCCTAGCCGAATCGCTCGGGCTTTCGGCGCTTGTGGAAGCGCACACGCCGGAGGAAGCGCGGGAGGCCGTAGGTTCAGGGGCGCGGATAGTCGGGATCAACAACAGGGATCTCCGCACATTCCGCGTAGACCTCCGAACAACGGCGCGTCTCCGTCCTCTTATACCGCCGGGAACGCTCGTCGTGGCGGAAAGCGGCATACGCGGCCCGGAAAACGTCCGCGCTTTGCGGGAATGCGGCGTGGACGGCCTCCTTGTAGGCGAGGCCCTGATGCGGGCGTCTGACAAAAAGCGCTGCCTGGCCGAACTGCGGGGCGACGCCCGTGCCTAAGATCAAGGTATGCGGCCTTTTTCGGGAAGAAGACGCCGACTACGTGAACGAGGCCCGGCCCGATTACGCAGGCTTTGTCTTCGCGGAAAGCCGCCGTCAGGTAACGCTGCGTCTTGCGGCGCGGCTACGCAAGCGGCTTGCTGAGGGGATCGTTCCGGTAGGCGTCTTCGTGAACGCCGCTATCGAGGATGTGGCCGCCCTCCACAGGGACGGGATCATCGACATGGCGCAGTTGCACGGAGGGGAGGACCGGGGCTACATCCGCCGCCTCAAGGCCGTATGCGCCGCGCCCGTGATAAGGGCGGTGGCGGTGGGGAACAGGGCAGGTATCCTCCCCGGCGCCTGGGAGGATGCCGACTTCCTGCTGCTGGACGGCTTGGCGGGGGGAAGCGGAGAGCGCTTTGACTGGCGGCTCGTTTCGGCAGGCGGCGACCTTGCCGCCGCCTGCCGCCTTCCCTGCTTTATCGCGGGTGGGATTACCGCCGACAATGTAAAAGCGGCTCTGGAGACGCGGCCCGGCGGAGAGCCTCCCTACGGGATCGACGTGTCCAGCGGAGCGGAGACCGACGGCGTGAAGGACAGGGACAAGATAATCCGGCTCGTGGAACTTGTACGAAACAACGGAGGAAAAACAAAAAAGTGAACGGAAAAGGCAGATTTGGCGATTACGGCGGGCAGTATATTCCCGAAACCTTGATGAACGAGATCATCAATCTTGAAAAGGCATACGAGCGCTACAAGAGCGACCCGGACTTCCGGCGGGAACTGGACGGCCTCATGCGGGACTACGCGGGGCGGCCTTCGCTGCTGTACTACGCGGAGAAGATGAGCGCCGACCTGGGCGGGGCCAAGGTCTACCTGAAGCGGGAAGACCTGAACCATACCGGCTCCCACAAGATCAACAACGTGCTGGGGCAGGCGCTGCTGGCAAAGAAGATGGGGAAGACCCGGCTAATAGCCGAGACCGGCGCGGGGCAGCACGGAGTGGCCGTCGCTACGGCAGCCGCCCTCTTTGGCATGGAGTGCGAGATATTCATGGGAAAGGAGGACGCCGTCCGCCAGGCGCTGAACGTGTACAGGATGCGACTCCTTGGCGCCACGGTGCACGAGGTCGGTTCCGGAACACGGACGCTGAAGGATGCGGTGAACGAGACGATGCGGGAATGGGCCGGCAGGGTTCACGACACGCACTACGCGCTCGGCACAGTGATGGGGCCGCACCCTTTCCCCGTCATTGTCCGGGACTTTCAGAGCGTGATAAGCCGCGAGGCCCGAGCCCAGATACTGGAGAAAGAAGGGAAGCTGCCGGCGGCGGTGGTAGCCTGCGTCGGGGGCGGCAGCAACGCAATCGGTATGTTCTACCACTTCCTGCCCGATACCGGCGTGAAGCTGGTCGGCTGCGAGGCCGGGGGGCACGGCATCGACACGGACAAACACGCCGCCACTATAAGCCGCGGCAGCGTCGGCATCTTCCACGGGATGAAGTCCTACTTCTGCCAGAACGAGGACGGCCAGATCGCGCCGGTCTACTCGATCTCCGCCGGGCTGGACTATCCGGGCATAGGGCCGGAACACGCCGCGCTGCACGATTCGGGGCGGGTTCTTTACACGGCGATCACGGACGAACAGGCGGTCTCGGCCTTCGAGTATCTGGCCCGCGCGGAAGGGATCATCTGCGCGATAGAAAGCGCCCACGCGCTCTCCTAC
The DNA here is from genome assembly GCA_031290855.1 of Spirochaetaceae bacterium. Classification (GTDB taxonomy): domain Bacteria; phylum Spirochaetota; class Spirochaetia; order Treponematales; family Breznakiellaceae; genus JAIRMY01. The sequence continues at coordinate 4,931 of JAISLM010000161.1, read as the reverse complement.
GCCCGCCGCCTCGCGCCGCAGTTCGGGAAGGACGAGAACATCATCGTTTGTATTTCCGGCAGGGGGGACAAGGACGTTGCCGCAATTGCGCGTTACAGGGGGAATGACATAAATGAGTAACATAGAAAAAGCTTTTTCGGGCGCCAAGGCATTTATCGGCTTTGTGACGGGCGGAGACCCGGACATCGACAGCAGCGCGGGCTTCGCGCTCGACATGGCGGACGGAGGGGCCGACCTTGTGGAGATAGGCATCCCCTTTTCCGACCCGATAGCCGAGGGCCCGGTGATCCAGGAGGCGAACATCCGCGCCCTGTCCGCCGGGACAACGACCGAAAAGATATTCACGCTCGCCTCGAAGATAAGGAAGAAAAGCGCCGTCCCGCTCGTATTCCTCACATACCTGAACCCGGTGTTCCGCTACGGGTACGAGCGCTTCTTTAGCCGATCCGCGGAAGTCGGCGTGGACGGCATCATCGTCCCCGACCTCCCCTTCGAAGAACAGGCCGAAGTGCGGGACACCGCCCGTTCCCGCGGGATAGACCTAATCTCGCTCATCGCGCCGACCTCGAAAGAGCGCATTAGCGCAATCGCCCGGAACGCGAGCGGCTTCCTGTACCTGGTATCCTCGATGGGTGTTACCGGCGTCCGCGGCGACCTCGGCGGAGGCCTTCGTGAAACGATCGCGCAGGTACGCGCCGCGACAAAGCTGCCGGCGGCGGTCGGCTTCGGCATCCACACCCCCGCTCAGGCAGCGGAGGTAGCCAGCCTCGCGGACGGGGTGATCGTCGGAAGCGCTATCGTCAAGCTGGTCGCCGAACACGGCAGGGAAGCCGGCCCGCACATCCGCCGCTACGTGCGCGAGATGAAGGCGGCAATGAACCTCCCCGCCACAAAACAGCGTCAAGCTGTTTTGCCTGACGTTCTACCGCCTTCTTAACCCCAAAAGGAAGGGATAAGGCGCGGTATCTTATAAGCGTTGCATTGTCTACGAGGTTCGATCGGGTGCGGAAATTTATCACCTGTGGTGGTTTGCATAGCAAACCTTGTTTGCTCGCAAACCCGACTACTACCATTTTTTGTAGGTGTTGCCTGTTCTAAGCGCCCTAAAGGGCGGGGGAGCAGACACCACTGCGAATAACAAGCGGTGCTAATTAATGATACCCGATCCTGCTCCAAACCCCTAAACCTGGCAGGGGGCCGGCTCATTAAGCGGGCAGCCGTTACGGGGTCTGACCCCGGCCCCATATGTAGCGTACCGGCTTTCCCCGGCACTAGGCAAATTCGGCGCCTGGCACCCCCTGCGTTACCAGTGTTGGCGGTAAACCGCTTGTCCAAACCGCGCCAAAAATGTAGGCTTAGCTGTAATTAGTAAGATGCGGGGTAATGGGGGGAGGGGAGAATGAGACTGTATAGCTGGTGGCGGGCCGCGGTTTTTTCGACGCTGAGCGCTTTGATTGTTCTGATGTTCGCGCTCGGGATAGGGCTGATCAAAATACCGAATCTGAACGGCGCGGGAGAGGGGGCGGCGGACGGCGACCGGACGGCCCCGGCATCGCTCAAGTTGCGCGAGTCGCCGGAAACCCGTACGCTGCAACTGAATACGGCGGAGCTTCTGCCTTATTCCCCGGATGAGCGGGAGAATATCGCGGTTTACGAGCAGCTTAACGAGGCCGTCGTCAACATCACCACGGAGATACAGGCGTACAACTGGTTTCTGGAGCCGGTGCCGCAGGACGGGACTTCGGGTTCGGGCACGATCATCGATACGCGCGGGCTCGTGCTGACCAACAACCATGTGATCGAAAAGGCGATTAAGGTCTTCATAAACCTTGCGGACGGAGCACAGATAGAGGGGAGCGTGAAGGGGACTGACCCGGAGAACGATCTTGCCGTCGTGGAATTCAAACCGCCGCCCGGCGTAGACCTGCGCACGATCCCTTTCGGCGACTCGTCAGGCCTCAAGGTCGGACAGAAGGTGCTCGCGATCGGCAACCCTTTCGCGTTTGAGCGCACACTCACCGTCGGCATAGTGTCCGGTCTGGGCCGCCCGATACAGACTTCCCAGCGCAACATCATCCGCGACATGATACAGACCGACGCGTCGATAAACCCCGGCAACTCAGGCGGCCCGCTGCTGGACGCGCAGGGGCGGATGATAGGTGTCACAACGATGATCTACTCGCCGTCCGGCGGCTCCGTCGGTATAGGTTTTGCCGTCCCGGTGAACACGGCAAAGCGCGTGGTCGCGGAACTGATCGAGTACGGGAAGGTGCGGCGCGGCTGGCTGGACGCGACTCTCGTGCAGGTTTTCCCCGCGCTAGTGCGCTACGCGAAACTGTCCGTTCAGAGCGGTCTCCTCGTCTCGCGCACAAAGAAGGCGGGTCTGGCGGAAAAGGCCGGGCTGAAGCAGGGGAGCGATCCTGTCCGCTACGGTTCGTCCGTGATCTACCTCGGCGGCGACATCATCACGAAGGTGGACGGGATGAAGGTTGACACGCTCGCCGACCTTTACTCCGCGCTGGAAGACAACAAGGGCGGCGACAAGGTCGAGGTGGAGGTGCTGCGGAACGGCGGCACGGTGAAGCTTACGGTAACTCTTGCCGACAGGGACGAGGTTTTGAACCATCCGTGACGGTTTGCCGCCGCATATTTTGCTATCAAAAAAGGTTTTTATAAATTGTATAGTAACGGGCCGTTTTTGACGGCCCTATTTTTAACACTGTTTTGTAAAAATCTCTATTGAGTGGAGGATTAAATGAAAATTTCTTTTATTGTTGTATTGTTTGCCGCGTTTGCGGCTGTTTCGTGTACGGGACTTAAGGACAAGGGTGAAACGTCTAACTTGATGAACCCGGTTTACGGTAAGGGCTGGTACGCGGCGGACGTTTTGCCGTCCAGGTACATCACTTATTCGAAGAGTGAAATCGTGCCGTTCTTTCCTAAAGAGAAAGGGAAGGGGCCGAAACTGGAGTTCTCTGTCGACACGCTTGACATACTGGCCGGGGGGGAACACGAACTACTGCAAAAAACCCTGTACGGAGGCTTGAGTTGCCGGGATTATGCGGCGAAGCTTTTCGACAAAGTAAATGGCGAATATCAAAAGGCAAAAGATGGCGTGATCGGGCAGCCCGGCGCGGTGTACGAGTGGTCGTATATCGAAACGTTTGGCGGGGAAGTGTTTCCTTCGCTTCTTGTCATCTCGCGCCACTGGTACAGTTACACGGGCGGCGCCAACGGCCAAAGCGAAAAGACGTTCTTCGTGCTTGACACGGGGCTTCTTTCAAAAGTCGCCCTAAACGATATTTTGCAGAAGGGCGTGGAAGAAAAACTACAGACGCAGATAGATGACGCCTTACGCGCACGCCACCACGCCGCCCCCGGAACGCCCCTTACTTCCATAGGTTTTCTGAAGGACACGGGCGGGGTTCCGCAAAACTTTTTTGTTTCCAGGGAAGGTCTGGGCTTTTGCTGGAATCCTTACGAAATAGCGCCGCACTCTTACGGCATACTCGAAATTGTATTGCCTTACGCGCAGATCGAAGCCCTGCTGAACGACAGAGGCAAGGAGATATTCAAAAAACTATAAAATATCTCCCGCCTGCTACCACAGGCCGTGCGTACCGGCAAGCGGCTCACGCACGGCCTTAACCATGCCTTTATTTTTTGCTAAAATTAGCCGATAAGTTAAAAAAATGTTTTGAAAAACGGTTTAGGGCTGTTCAAATTTTAATTTTTGGGGGCCCGTTTTAATTGATGTGGGAGTAGCGCATGGAAAGCGGAAAAAAAGCCTCGATATTCAGCGATCGAAGCGCAATTGGTTCTGCCGAGGAGCTTGACGAATACGGCGTATGGGTAAAAAGCGAACCTGAGGACATTGCCTTTGATGACGGCGTTTTTCCGGTTGAACCGGGTAAAGCGGCTGAAATAACGGACATAGAAAGCGGTCTTGACTTTGATCCGGGCGACACCGGCGCGGACAAGGCGGCTTTGGCTGCCGACGCTTTCGGCCTGGACTTCGATGAAGAAGCCTCAGACGACACCCTTGCTGACGACGACTTTAGCATGGACTTCGGGGAGGAGGCCGCCGACGGCGGGCTTCCGGCGGTGGAAGCCGCAGGCGATATCCTTGTCGACGACAGTGGTTTCGGCGTGGACTTTGATGATGATGCCGCCGATGGCGAGGTTCCGGTAGAGGCCGTGGACGACACCCTTGCTGACGACGGCTTTAGCGTGGACTTCGGAGAGGAGACCGCCGACAAGACCGGGACAGGCGAATATGATTTTGAGATCGGGCTTGACGATATTCCAGAAACGCCGCAGACGGCGGGCGGTGAAATTTCCACCGGGTCTGCTGCGGATATGTCCCTTTCGGAGACAATAGCGGAAGATTCAGGCGGCGCTACAGGCGAATATGATTTTGAGATCGGGTTTGACGATATTCCCGAAACGCCGCAGACGGAGGAAACGGCCAAGGCGGGTCCGGCAGATGACGGGACCGTGTCAAACGAACTTCTGTTGAAAATCGTCGATGAACTGTCAACGATAAAGGCGGAACTGAACAGTCTGAAAGATGAAATTTCGACGATTCGCGGCGACGTTTTAGGAGGCAAACCTGTAAGCGCCGGGCTTGAACCGGAGGATCTCGGCGCCGAGACGCTGTCCGCTGCCGAGCTTGACGCCGTGCTAAATAACGCCGAGATCGAAAGCGCAGAGGCCGGCCCGGTGGAAAATCCGCCCCGGGACGCCCGGCCTGAAGCGTCTGAGGATAAAGCCGAAGTCGAAGCGCCGGACGAGACCCCGTCCGCGCTCCGGCCTGAGGCCGGCACGGATGAGGCCGGCACGGAGGAGGCCCCCGCGGATGAGGCCCCCGCGGATGAGGCCGGCTCGGATGAGGCCCCCGCGGATGAGGCCCCCGCGGATGAGGCCGGCAC
>JAISLM010000160.1 GCA_031290855.1 Spirochaetaceae bacterium | reverse complement strand
AGGAAAATTTTTACATTCTTGAAGGCGGCGTTGATATATATGTGGATAACGTAAAACACACGCTTACAAAGGGGCAGTTCATCCATATTGAACCGCACGAAGTACACTACCTGATTAACGCTTCCGGCGCGCCTGTCAAACTGGTTTCAAGTCTCGCGCCTTACCGTCAGTCCGACAAGATAGAGGTAGAAAACCCAAAATTGGGCTGAACTTTCGATGCCGGGCAGGTTCCTCCCCTGGCTGTAATTTTAGGTCAATGGCCGCTGCCAGCGGCAGCGCCGAGTTGGCCGCAGGCGCCACAGACGGCTCGGCCTTTCTTGCGGCGGAGGACGGTTTTGAGGCCTCGTTTTTCCAGTTCGGCTCGGAAACACATAATGTCAGCGCCGGACGGCTCTTTCAGGGGGATCCCTTCGAAGCAGATGTTCTCCACCGGGTTCCAGGGGATCAGGTTTACGACCGCGTTCATGCCCTCCGCGAAGGCGGACATCGCGGCGGCGTCCTCCGTTCCCGTGTTTACGCCGCCCAGCAGCACCGCTTCCAGGGTTACGCGCCGCCCCTGCTTCCTCTGGTGGTAAAGCAGCGCCTCTTTCAAGCGCCGGAGCGGGTTTGCGGAGCTTACCGGCATGAGCCGTGCGCGAAGGTCTTCGCGGGCCGTAGTCAGCGAGACGGCAAGGCGAACGGCGGGGCCCTCGTCGGCGAGTCTGATTATGCCGTCCGCCAGGCCGCAGGTGGACACGGTTATGCGGCGCGGCGACATCGTCCGGCAGAGTACCTGAAGCGATCGGCGCAGCTCTAAAAGGTTCGCCAGCGGCTCGCCCATGCCCATGAATACGATATTTGCAATGTCTGGATAAAGCTTGCGGATGTGGTAGAACTGTTCGGTTATTTCCGCGCTGTCCAGATTCCGTGTAAGGCCCATAAGGCCGGTGCGGCAAAAAACACAGCCCATAGCGCAGCCGAGCTGGGTGGAGAGGCAGGCTGTCCGCCGGCCTGCCCCGTCGCTAAGAAGGACGCCCTCGACAATGCCGCCGGATACGCCGATCTGCAACTTTGCCGCGCCGCCGTCCGAATCTTCAAGTTTTTTGATGAGGGAGGTTTTCCGCAGGCAGAAACACTCGTCAAGCTCGCGCCTTAGCGCGAGCGGCAGGTTGTCCATCTCTAGAAACGACTCGATGCCTTTGTTGATCCACTCGAAGACCTGTCCGGCGCGGTAGCTGGGCAACCGGGAAAGTATGCCGACCAACTCCCGCGCCGGAACGCCGCTAAGTGAGGGTTTTTGTGTCACCCTCCTATCTTTTCCAGCATTTCCGCTACCGCGTTGCTCCGTATACCGAAGCGTTGGAAAGATCTTAGTGTCTCAACGGCGCGTTCCCGGTCGTTTTTACGCATATAGCAATCGGCCAGTTCCAGGTAAGCGCGTTGATTCTTGTTATCATGCTGTATCAGTTTGAGAAGGTATCCTGTAGCGTCATCCAGCCGTCCCTGCATCTTGGCAACGGTGGCGAGGCCCAGCATACCGTAAGCGTCAAACTCTATGCTCAGTGCGCGGTTGTAGTAGTCAACCGCCTTGTCGTACTCGCCCAGGTTGCAGTAAGCATCGCCGGCACGAGTCAGTATCACCCTGTTGCGGGGATCCTGCTGGAGTATCCGGTTCCAGTACTCAAGGGCGCGGTGCGGCTGATTCAAGCCCCTGAAACAATCGCCGAGCCCGAACAACGCGTAAAAGTTTGTCGGCTCGCGCTGTAGCGCGGCGTCAAAGTACGCAATACCGTCGTCAAAGGTCTTTAACTTGCGGTGGCAGTTGCCTATCGAGGTGAGCACGCGGATATCCACGCAGGCCATGTTGCGGGTTTCAAGCATCCTTTCCCAGAAATGCAGAGCATCGCGGTACTCCTTAAAGTCGTAGTGCAGATGGCCCAGCCCTATTATAGCGTAGGGATTGTGCGCTTCCATCTCCAGAACACGCTCGTACTCCTCTTTAGAGTTCTTAAAATCGCGAAGCTTGCGGTAAGCGTCCGCTATGCGGGTAAGAACGGTAACGTTACGCTCGTCGTGTTTCAGGTACTCCTTCCAAATTTTGATCGCCATTGAGTACTGATTCATCACTTTGTAGCAGTCCGCAAGCCCAAAAAGCGCATAGTTGTTGCCTGGATGATGGGTAAGGCACCGCTCGTAATACATTACCGCGTCACGGTGCGCACCGCGTTTGCGGCAAGAATCACCCATACCGACAAGAGCGTAATTGTTTTCTGTATCCATCTCCAGAATTTTCTTGAAACAGTCCAAAGCTTCGTTTACCCTGTTTTCTTTCAGAAACTGGTAACCTTCCTTCGACAGCTCCGTAATAGCCTGACCGCAGATTAAAAATTGCTCATCCTGAGCGTTTTCGAAAAATCTGATATCACCCATCGTCATTATCTCCTTCGTGAATAAGGTTTTTCACCATGAAGGAAAGTTCCATAATGAGTTCGGCGGATTTTTTTTTATCCGGTGCAATCCAATACATCCGCAAGGCATCAATGACACGTCCCTTCGAACGGTAATAATCCCCTATTCGTAATAAACCGTCAGAATAACCGGTCGTTATAAAGATTCTCCGCGCACTTTCCACGTCACCCTTATTCAACAGCATATTGCCCTTCCTGTTGAGCTGCGCCTTTTGCTGAACGTCCAAAGGCCGTTTTTCGCAAGATTTAAGAAATATTTCTTCATCTTTAAAACGTTCCAATAATTCAACTGTGTTCATAATATAATATACCAAACTCCTTTCAAAAAATCACGTTTGCTCAAAACAAATACCGTTTACAAAGGTAACATGTATCAAACCGACACACTTCTTGTCTCCACTCGCCAAAAATCTACAATTGAGCGGCCATACTCGCGCCGGTCACTCAGAGCCAAGCCCTCTGAGCCGTCAGCCCAATAATCTTCTTTTGGATGGTGCATCAGCAGAATTCCGCCGCCGCCCAGCAACGCGGACGCCGCTATCGAAGCCGCCAATTCATGCTTGTACCTGTAAAGGAACGGAGGATCGCAGAAGATGTAGTCGAAATTTTGCCTTGCCTGACGCACGTACAACTCCACCGGCATGAAACGGCAGTTTATCCGTACCGGCGCTATCGAAACATTTTTTAATAGGATTTTGCATTTTTTTTTATCCATTTCAACAGCCTCTACGTGCAGAGATCCCCGCGAGGCCGCCTCCAGAGCGATAATGCCGGAACCGGTAAACAAGTCCAAAAAGGAACGACCGCTTATATCGCCAAGTACGGCAAACACCGATTCCCGCATTCTGTCCATAGCCGGACGGATAAGGCCGGGCGGAGTCTCCACCCGCCTGCCCCGCAAACATCCCCCGGTTATCCTCATACGATCATATACCGTCCAACAGCGCCGTCATCTCGTCCTTGCTTACAAGGCGGTTATCCGAAAGATTCCCGCCTGACGCCGCTATAATCTCTTTAAGCTGTTTTTGGCAGTTTACACAGTACTCAACAAGCCTGCTGACCGGTTCCCGGATAGAGGAGTAACTGTCCGCGTTGAAACATCCCTTCCCGTACAGCATCTCGTTCAACAAGTTTAAAAAACGTTCGTATGTTTCGTCAAGATTATGCAGTTGCTGGTTTCTGGAAATGAGATGTTTATTCAGCGCAAGACACTCCTGCACCAGATTCAGCTTCGCGCCTATAAAACCGATGTCTTCCAGCATTTTTTCCAGAAAGATATCCGGATCGGCGTCAAGAAGAAGCATATCCGATATGGCCCTGATTTTTACATTGAGTATAAATATATTGTCCTCGTAATTCAGTTGACGATTCATTCTATACAGATTATCGGCATTTTAAAGACACGGGTACAGCCCGGCGTCGGGCGTCCGTCCACCCGTTTCCCGCTGCGGGGTCTGACCCCGCCGTCCGGCGCTTCCCCTTCCGGTATCCGCGACCAGTACCGTCCGTCTCTTGTCCCGGTTTTACCTCCGGGTGAAGGCCTGCTTCAGCCATTTCATTATCGCCGGCAGCTCGAACCCGTCCGCGGGCCTGATGTAAAAGGCTGGCCGGTCACCGGCGAGGCTCAGCCCCCGGACCGTTAAGACAAAGCGGCGCGTGGTCTTCCGTAATACCCGGCCGAACAGCGCCGGCGCCTGACCCGCACGGAACAGGGGTTCCCGGTTGTTGGTGCGGGTGCGGATTTCGTACCACGCGACCTGTTTCAGAATTCGTAAAGATCTCATGTAAATATACTGGTGGCTGCCCGCAGTTTGCTTTAACATACGGAGAAAAAGGGAAAGGAGCCGAACCGGAAATACCGTTCCGGCGGGGCGGCTCATTAGGCTATTCGCCTGATATGGTGGAAAATGGCTTAAAACATGGTAAAACCGGCCTATGGAAGAGAAAACCATATTACCGCACGGTACGCGGGGTTTACATGAAGGTCGGGAAATATACCGTAGGGGTATGGGCGGGGTACCTCCTCCTATTCCATCACTCATCGTTAATTGCCTCCGCCGCACGCAAGCGCCTCCCTCCGCCTTACGGCGGCAACGCCTTGACATAACGAGCCGGAGACGAATAATTAGGTAATCATTATGACCGATAAGGTATTTTGGAACGGGCGCGTAGAAGCGCTTTTGCCGTATGTGCCGGGCGAGCAGCCGCGCATGGCGGGGCTTGTGAAGCTGAATACGAATGAAAACCCCTACCCGCCCTCGCCCCTGGTTCTCGAAGCGATACGGGAGGCCGCGTCGGGAAACCTGCGCCTCTATCCCGACCCCGGCTGCGCCGCGCTAAGGGAAGCCGTCTCGGAAAGCTACGGCGTAAGGCCGGAACAGGTGTTTGCCGGCAACGGCAGCGACGAGGTGCTGGCATTCGCGTTCGGCGCTTTCTTCGAGGCGCCCTCCCGGCCCGTGCTTTTCCCCGACATTACCTACAGCTTCTATCCCGTCTACGCCAAACTTTGGGACATACCGGCGCGGGAAGTGCCTCTGCTCGAAGACTTTACGATAGACACGGACGCATACGACGCCGGTACGGTATTCCCGAACCCAAACGCGCCGACCGGCATCGCGCTGCCGCCAGGCGCGATAAAGGGTCTGGCAGAACGGCTTGCGGCGCAAAACAGGGTTTTGATTGTGGACGAGGCCTACCAGGCCTTCGGCGCGGAAAGCGCCGTATCGCTGATCCGCGAAAACCCTAACCTCCTTACCGTGCATACGCTGTCAAAATCGGCTTCCCTTGCCGGACTTCGCGTCGGGTTTGCGATAGGCCCGCGTCCGCTGATAGAAGCGCTTGAACGCATACGCGACTCGTTCAACTCGTACACGGTGGACGCGATAGCCCAGGCAGCCGCCCGCGCCGCAGTGCTTGATCGCGCCTACTGCGGGGAGGTAAACAAGAAGGTGATAAAAACGCGGGAACGTGTCTCCGCCGCCCTTGCCGCGCTCGGATTTACGAGTCTCCCGTCCGCCGCGAACTTTATATTTACAAAACCGCCACCCCCCATCTGCGCGGCCCGCCTATTCACGATACTCCGCGAAAACGGCATACTCGTCCGCCACTTTGACAGGGACCGCGCGAGGGACTACCTCCGCGTCAGCATAGGCCGCGATGACGGCATGGACAAATTGCTGGAAGTATGCGGCAGATTAATGAGAGATGCGAGGGCGTATGCGGAGTAGCCATTTTAAAGAGGGTTTTTATGATGGGCGGAGGGTTGCCCCTTGTTATCCCGCCTTCCCTTTCACGGCGGACGTCCTGGAGAAAATCCGCCGACGGCTCGACATAAAGGGTGGAATCGGGTAGCATGGGGATACTTTAACATAGCAATTTTAAGGAGAAATTATGTCTGGCCATAGCAAATGGGCAAAAATTAAACGCGCCAAGGGCGCGGCCGACGCGCAGCGCGGTAACCTTTTTACAAAACTTATCAAAGAGATATCGATAGCGGCAAGGATGGGAGGCGGCGACCCTGAAGGAAATCCCAGGCTGCGAACCGCCGTGATCAAGGCGCGTGGCGCGAATATGCCGAAAGACAACATCGACAGGGCTATCAAGAAAGGGACAGGCGAACTCGACGGGATAAGCTACGAGGAACTTACCTACGAGGCGCGACTAGGCGAGGCGGCGATACTGATAGAGGTGCTTACCGACAACCGGAACCGCGCCGCGGCGGACGTCCGCAACATACTGACAAGGGCCGGCGCGGAACTGGCGAAGGCCGGTTCCGTTGCGCGGCTTCTGACCCGCAGGGGTATCATCACGCTGGACGGCGAGAAGTACACCGAGGACAAGGTGCTGGAAGCGGCCCTCGAAGGCGGGGCGGACGACGTTACGCTGAGCGACGGCGTGATAGAGGTTGTCACCGCGCCGGAGGGCTTCGAGAAGGTGGCGAAGGCGCTGGAGAACGCCGCATTCGAGACGACCGGGGCCGAGATAAGCATGGTGCCGGAAGCGCCCGTCGTGCTTGACGCCGCCACCACCGGCAAGGTTCTGCGGCTGATCGAAAAGCTGGAAGAGAACGACGACGTGCAGAACGTGTACTCCAACATCGAAGTACCCGACGACTACGAAGAATAGCGGACGGTGAAAGCGGACGGAAGGCGGATAATCGGCGTCGATCCGGGGCTTGCCGCCTCCGGTTGGGGGATGCTTGAATATTCCGGGCAGCGGGCGAGGCATCTGGCGCACGGCTGCATCGAAACGCCGCCTACGCAAAGCCGTTGTGAAAGGCTGCTCGCGATCTACCGGGGTATAAGGGCCGTGATCGAGAAGTGGCGGCCCGGCGAGGCCGCCGTCGAGGTGCTGTTCTTCGCGCGGAACGTGAAGAGCGCGATACCGGTGGCGGAGGCGCGGGGCGTCCTCTGCATGGCGCTCGCCGAGGCGGGACTCAGCGTGCGGGAACTAACGCCTAACGCGATAAAGCAGGGGGTGAGCGGCGTGGCCGGCGCGGACAAACGGCAGGTGCAGGAGATGGTGCGGATAATACTGGGCCTTGAAGCCGCGCCGCGCCCCGACCATGCGGCGGACGCGCTTGCCGCCGCTATATGCGCCGCCAACTCCGAGATAAACCTATGAACCAGGATGCCGTAAAGAAACTGTTACTCTCGATAGAGGACGCTCCGTTCGATTTTTCCCTGATATTCTCCGGGAAGAAGAGCCGAAAGGTGAACGGCCTTTACAAACCGGACGGGCGCGAGATCATCATCCACAACAGGAATTTCACGGACGGGAAAGACGGGACGGTGAACGAGAATTCCCTCGTATACACGGCGATTCACGAGTACGCCCACCACCTCCACGCCTGCAAGCACGGCGGGAAACTGTCCGCACGCGCCCACACGCAGGAATTCTGGGCGATCTTCCACGCCCTGCTGGAGAAGGCCGAAGGGCGGGGCCTTTACAGCAACAAACTCGATGCCTCTCCCGCCCTGTCGGAACTGACGGCCCGTATAAAATACGACTTCCTCGCCGAAAACGGCAGGCTTCTCAAGGAACTGGGACGCCGCCTCGTCGAGGCGCAGGAACTTTGCTCCGGCATAGGACTGCGCTTCGAGGACTATGTCGACAGGATACTCTGTATGCCGCGAGCCTCGGCAAAACTCGCCGTAAAGATGTTCCAGTACGACATAAAGCCGGAAATAGGGCCGGACAACATGCGCTTCGTCGCGGGAATACGGAACGAGGAGGCGCGCTTCGAGGCGGAAAGGGCCTTCCTTGCCGGCAAGAGCCCCGACACGGTAAAGATAAACCACAAAACCGCAAACTTCCCCGCCGAGGACGGGAAGCTGCGCCTTGTAAAAGAGAAGCAACGGATAGAGCGCACTATAGACGCGCTCACCAAGCGCCTGGACGAAGTAGAGCGCGAACTGGAAAACCTGTAAACCGGAAGACTGTTACGGTGCGGCGTGTTCGGGCACGGTATTTGACGTACACAAATCATGTCTTTCCCTTGCCGCCGAAACGGGTTTATTCGCAAAGTCTGGTTTAATACCCCGCCGAACCTTCGGTTCGCGCTTGCCGCGGCTCACGTAAGGCAAAGCCTACAAAGATTTGGTATTAAACCAGACGATATTATAAACTTCCT
>JAISLM010000159.1 GCA_031290855.1 Spirochaetaceae bacterium | reverse complement strand
TCGAACCCGTCCGCGGGCCTGATGTAAAAGGCCAGCCGGTCGCCGGCAAGACTCAAGCCCCGGACCGCGAAGACAAACCTGTGCGCGGTCTCCCGGAACACCCGGTCGAACAGCGCCGGCGCCCGGCCCCCTCGGAACAGGGGTTCCCGGTTGTTGACGCGGGTAATGATTTCGTACCACACGCCCTGTTTCAGCATTCGTAAAGTTCTCATGTAAAATATATGTGCGCTTGCCCGCGTTTTGCTTTAACATACGGAGAAAAAAAGGAGAGGGAGCCGAACCGGAAAGTACCTTCGGCCTTCCGGCGGAGCGGCGGGGCGCTTCATTTTGAAACCGGAATTGCGGGCGGCGTATGCTCTTGACAAACAATTTGCCTTGCTTCAATGTACGGAACAGGAGGCCAGAAAGAATGGATCTGACGCCGGTACTTATATCGTGCAAAACCGCCGCCGTCTCTATCGCGGTAAGCTTTTTCCTGGGGCTTGCGGCGGCGGCCTGGGTCGCCGGGATACGGAGCCGGGCGCTGAAGATGGCGCTGGACGGGGTTTTGACGCTGCCTTTGGTGCTGCCGCCGACGGTGGCGGGTTTCTTCCTGCTGTACGTCTTCGGCCTGCGCGGGCCTGTCGGCAGATTCTTCGTCCACTTTTTCGGCATAAAGATAGCGTTTTCGTGGGGCTCGACGGTGCTGGCCTCGGTGCTTATATCGTTCCCGCTGATGTACCGCTCGGCGCGGGGCGCGCTGGAACAGGTCGAGCCGGAACTGGTCTACGCCGCCCGCACGCTCGGCCTGGGCGAGGCGGAAATCTTTTGGCGGGTAAGTCTGCCCGCGGCGCGCAGCGGCATAGCGGGCGGCGCGGTGCTGGCCTTCGCCCGCGGCCTTGGCGAATTCGGCGCGACCGCGATGATCGCGGGAAACATAGCGGGGATAACCCGCACCCTCCCGCTCGCGATATACTCGGAAACGGCGGCGGGCAACACCGGCGAGGCGGGCCGCTACGTGCTGATCATCGTGCTGTTCTCGTTCATCGTGGTCGCGCTCCTGAACTTCTTTGCCGGGAAAAAGCGGTGAGCATAAGGGTCAGCATCCGCAAGAAGCTTTCCCCCGCCTTCACGCTGGAACTTGATTTTGAGAGCGGCGGCGGCTGCCTGGGCATACTCGGTCCTTCCGGTTCCGGGAAAAGCATCACGCTGAAATGCATAGCCGGCATAGAAACGCCGGACGAAGGTCTTATCGCGGTGGACGGGAGGATTCTGTTCGATTCGGCGAAGCGGGTAAACCTGCGTCCACAGGAGCGGCGGACGGGCTACCTGTTCCAGAACTACGCGCTGTTTCCCAACATGACGGTGCTGGAGAACATCTGCGCCCCGCCGGGCGCGGGCCGCGCCGGCGCGTCAGGCTGGATTGAACGCTTCGGCCTGGCAGGGCTGGAAAAGCGCTACCCCAGGCAGCTTTCGGGCGGACAGCAGCAGAGGGCCGCGCTTGCCCGGATGCTGGCGTCGTCGCCGGAGGCGGCGCTGTTCGACGAGCCTTTCTCGGCCCTGGACTCCACGCTCCGGGAGTATATGCAACTGCAGCTTCAGGAGCTTTTGGGCGAAAGGGAGGGGGAGGGTGTTTTCAGGAACGCGATCCTTGTTACGCACAACCGGGACGAGGTGTACCGCCTCTGCCCGGAACTTGCCGTGATGAGCGGCGGCAGCGTGATGGTGAAGGGCGGTACCCGCGAGATCTTTAAAAACCCGCGCCTGGTGGACGCGGCCCGTCTTACCGGCTGCAAGAACATCTCGCCTGTGAAGCGGCTTTCCGAAAACGAAGTGTTCGCGCTGGACTGGGGGCTGACCCTCCGCCTGAACGGAAGCGCCGGCGGCATCACCCATGTCGGGATACGCGCCCATGACCTTGTACCGGCGGAAATCCCGCGCGGCTTCAACGAGGTGCGGCTCAGCGTGAGCCGTACCTCCTGCGAACCTTTCGAGGAGGTCGTGCTTTTTACCAACGCGGACGCGAAAGACGCGGCGGAAAAGAAGGAAATCTGGTGGAAGTACTCGAAATACTCAGGCCAAAGCGTCCCCCGGAGGCTGTTCCTGCCGCCGGAAGCCCTGCTCCCGCTAAAACAGTGATAGCGGCGGGGCGCTTATGGGCCTGCGGGGGTCTGTCCCCGCCGCCGGGAAACGCCGGGGCGGCCTGCGGGGTCTGTCCCCGTGGCGGGAAACGCCGGGCCGGGCCGTGGGGGTCTGTCCCCGTTGCCGGGAAACGCCGGGCCGGGCCGTGGGGTCAGTCCCCGCCGCCGGGCGGGGCCGGAATCCGCATGGAGGAGTATTTGTAGCCCTGCTCGCTCAGGAATTGACGGCGTTTTAGCGCGAAATCTTCCTCCGCCGTGTGCCGCGACACAAGCGTATAGAAGTAGGAACTGCGCTGTTTGGGGCGGATTATGCGGCCAAGACGCTGCGCCTCCTCCTGCCGTGAACCGAAACTGCCGGAAATCTGAATCGCCATCGAAGCGTCAGGCAGGTCGACGGCAAAGTTGGACACCCTGGAAACCACGATCACCCGCGCCTCGCCCCGCCTGAACGCGCCGTATACCTGTTCCCGCCCGGTGACGGAGGTCTTGCCCGTTATCAGCGGAGCCTCCAGCGCGCGGGCCGTTTCCTCCAACTGGCGCAGGTACTGGCCGATCACGAGTATGCGGTCGTCGGGATGCGTCTGGACAAGCTCCTTCACGATCCCGATCTTGAGCGGATTCTCGCTCGCCATCCGGTACTTTTCACGTTTTTCCGCCATCGTGTAAGGTATCTTCAGGTTTTCGGGCAGAGGAACCGAAACCTCCACGCAGAAAGCCTCCGCTATCCAGCCCTTGCGCTCCAAAACCTTCCACGGAACATCGTAGCGTTTGGGCCCGACAAGGCAAAAAACCGCGTCCTCCGCGCCGTCCTCCCGTACCAGTGTCGCGGTAAGCCCCAGCCGCCGCACGGCTTGCAGTTCCGCCGTTATGCGGAACACGGGCGCGGGAAGCAGGTGCGCCTCGTCGTAGACGATAAGCCCCCAGGGGCGGGCGCGAAACAGCTTGAAGTGCGGGAAACCGCCGTCCTGTTTGCGCCGCCACGTTAAAATCTGGTACGTCGCTATCGTTACCGGCGCTACGGACTTGGAAGACCCTGAAAACTCCGCAATCTGTTCCCGTGTCAGCGTGGTCTTGTCCAAAAGCTCGTCCATCCACTGGCGGACGGACATACTGTTCGCCGTTAAAACCAGCGTGCTCGTCTTCAGGGCGGCCATCATCGCCATACCGACCATCGTTTTGCCCGCGCCGCAGGGAAGGGCGACAACCCCGTAGCCGCCCCCCGCGCCTCCGCCGCCCAGCACCGCCTTCACGGCCTCCGCCTGGTAATCGCGCAGAGCGAAGGGCAGCCCGGAAAGCGCCCGGCCCTCCCTTAGTCCAAGCTCAAGCGGCTCGCCGGAAACGAGCGGGGCTTCGTCCCTCACAGGCCAGCCAAGCTTGATAAGCTCCCACTTCACCGTTCCGCGCTCCTCCGGCCTGATCAAAAAAGAGTTTTCGGCAGGCCGCGGCGCGTTTTTTAGGGGAGGGGCCGCCTCAACCTGCGCGTAAACCGCGGAGTCGGCGCATTCCAGCAGCAGGGAATCGCCCGCGGGCCTAAGCCGCAGCTTGCCGAAACGCTCGATGATGCCGGTAAAAGCTTCCAGAAGTCCGTCCGGCAGCTCGTAACGGCTGTACCGGTCGAGCGCCGACGCCACAGCCCCCGCGTCGAGGCCCGCGCTCGCCGCGTTCCACAGGGACAGCGGGCTGATACGGTATGTGTGGATATGCTCCGGCGACTTTTCGAGGCCCGCAAAAGGCATCAGGGCGGCCCGCGCCTCCTCCGCGCCGGGAGCATGCACGTCGAGCAGAACGCTGCCGTCCCCCTGCACGATCAGGGGCAGCGATCCCCGGTCCTCCTTACAAAACACGGCCATGCCGTCCATTCTACCAAAATCCCTCCGTCCAGTCACCCGACGGCGGGGCGGCCCGCCAACAGGCCCTGCGGACAGGTATGTTTTTTAGCGGAAGGGTGAAAATCTTGTTTAGCTTGATACACGCGCGCCATGCTATAATGCAGCGTAACCGAAAGAAGAAACCCCGGAACAGCGCTTGTCTTGGCGGATTCACGCTGAGCCGGGGCTGCGAAATGCGCTTTAATCATATTATGAAACACGGATCACTTCAATAGGGCGGCGGGGATCCCACATGGTATCGGCGTTTACTCGCCGAACAAGGCCTCATACAGGAAATCCGGAACAGCTCCGGGCATTTTCAGTTTGACGCCTATCCGGTTTCCCCCGTCAATAGCCCCAAGCCGGGAGGGCGCTGTTTTCCTTACGTATGGGGCCTGTCCCCCCAAACCTGAAGTTTTGGGAAAGCCTCTATGTTTAGGGTTTTCGGCGCGTAGTCTTTTCGCACACGGCATACATCTTCCCTTAAGTTCACGCCAGGCATCCAATGCGGGCCGCCCCAGGCCCCTCCCCGCCGCCTCTTCCCCGGAGGAAACCCGCCGGCTCCCGCTCCGCGCCGGCACGGCTTGACAAGGGATAAAAAGCCTTTACGATATGGGCTTATGGAGCTGAATACCGTTATACAGGGCGATTGTGTCAGGGAACTGGGAAAATTGCCGGACGCTTCGGTGGATCTGATTTTTGCCGACCCGCCGTACAATTTGCAGTTGAAACACGACTTGTTCAGGCCGAACTGTACAAGGGTGAGCGGCGTGGACGACGAATGGGATAAGTTTGCGTCCTTTTCGGAGTATGACGGGTTTTGTACGGAGTGGCTAAAGGGGTGCCGCCGCGTGTTAAAAAATACGGGCGCTATCTGGGTTATAGGCAGCTACCACAATATTTTCCGGCTTGGCGCCCTCATGATGGATATGGGCTTTTGGATTCTGAACGACGTAACATGGCTCAAAACGAATCCTATGCCGAACTTCCACGGTTCCCGCTTTACAAACGCGACGGAAACGCTTTTGTGGTGCTCGAAGGGCGAATCTTGCAGGGATTATACCTTTAACCACAAGCTGATGAAAAAATACAACGGCGGCAAGCAGATGACGTCCGTGTGGCGGATATCTTTGTGCTCCGGCGGGGAGCGGCTTAAAAACGCGGACGGCAGGAAGGCGCACTCGACGCAAAAGCCGGAGGAACTGCTCAAGCGGGTGATTCTGTCTACCACAAAACAAAACGATGTTGTTCTGGATCCGTTTTTCGGGACGGGTACCACGGGGGCGGTCGCGAAAAAATTAAAGCGCAACTTCATCGGGATAGAGAGGGATGCCGCCTATGCCGCCATGGCAAAAAACAGGATCGACGGGATAAAGGATTTTTTTGAAGAGGCCGCCTGGCTTGAAGGATCGGGCGAAAAGCGGATCAGGGTGCCGTTTGAAGAACTGATCAGGGAGCGCATGATCAGCGAAGGGGATGCCCTTTATTCACCCAAAGCGTACGGCGCAAAGGCTTTTGTCCTTGCGGACGGAAGGCTGAAATACAACGACACGGCCGGTTCCATTCACCGGATAGGGGCGATGATACAGCAAACGCCTTCGTGTAACGGCTGGAAATTCTGGTATACGGCGCGCGGCGAGGAATCGGTCCCCATTGACGAATTAAGAAGCGAATACTTAAAAATGAAGCGCGGGCTGTGACGGCCCGCCGCCATTCCGCCTCGCTGGCCGCGTCCCCCGCTGGGGGCTAAACCTGGCCCGCAAAAACTTTACCTGGTGAAAAGTTTCCCGCCTCGCCGACGGAAGGGCCTTTCCGGTTAGGCTTCTTTCCGTTTTTTCTCAAGTTTTTTAAAGCAAACCCGGTTTAGTCTTCCATAATATTAATTGAGGCTGTTCCAAAACTTCAGTTTTGGAACAGCCTCAATCGCCCAGCGGTACAACCGGGACGACGGACTGGCGGGGCGCCCGTGGGGTCACCGTTACCGGTCGCGGATCCTGGAAGGGGAGCCGCCGGAGGCGCGGCGGCGGGAGACTTTCCGGACGGCGGTGTCAGACCCCCTCTAGCGGGAAGCGGCCTGCCGGGGCCGCGTTTTTCCGCCTATACCCCATTCCCGCCGTCCCTGCGCCCGGACAAGCGGCATAATCCGCCCGGAGGGGTTTGCTGTCGAGCCGTCCGGAAAATAAGCGCCGTTAGGGAAGGAGCCAACGCGAAACGCCGGCGCAAGCGCTCCGCGCTTGCACGGCTGCCGCCTACAGGAAACCGGCCCGGCGGCGGGCGGCCTCCGCGCCGATGCCCTTGCGGCGGGCCCAGTCGGAAAGCTGATCGCCGGCGATGTGCCCGCAAGAGAAATAGTAGGCGGCGGGGGCGGCAAAGTACATTCCGCAGACCGAGGAGCCCGGCACTATCATTGCCGATTCGGTTAGGCCGAGTCCGATCCGCTCTTCCGCCTCCAGGAGGCGGAAGACGGCGCGTTTGTCCTCGTGGTCGGGGCAACAGGGGTAGCCGAAGGCGGGACGTATCCCCTGTACGCGGCCTCCCGCGCCGCGTCCCCCCGCGCCGCCGCTCTCGTAGCCCCACCACTCGCGGCGGAGGCGCTCGTGCGCCTCCTCGCTCCAGGCCTCGACAAGGCCGTCCGCCAGCAGCGCGAAGATTATAGCGCGGTAGTCGTCCCCCCGCGCCGCGTACTCCGCCTTTGCCGCGTCCAGGCCGAAACCGGCGCTTAACGCGAAAAAGCCTATCCAGTCCCCGTCCTCCCTGATAAAGTCGGCGAGGCTCACGTTAGGCGCGGCGGCGGCCTTGCGCGTCTGGTTACGCAGGCAGGCGATTTTCAGCACCGGCCCGGCGGCGGCCCCGTCCCTCCCCGCCGAGTACACCAGTATGTCGTCCCCGCAGGAGCGGGCCGGGAATATTCCGGCGAGACCCCGGAAGCGCAGCCTCCTTTCCCGGACGATTTCGTCGAGCAGGGCGCGGGAGTCACGCTCAAGCCGGGCATCCGCCGGCCCCTGCCACTTCGCGAAAAACACGTCCCAGTCGAAGTAGGCCGCCGCCGCTTCCGGCGGATAGTCGTCCAGATCGATGATGCCGGTCAGCCTGGGTTCGCACGGACGCCAGTCCGAGCGGAGGCGGTTTTCCCGCGCCGCCTCTATAGAAAGCAGTTGCCGCTCCGCCGCCCGCTTGTTGTGGACGCCGACCGCCTCCTCGTAGCGGGCGGAAAGTTCGTCCAAAAGGCCGGCCCTCAGCGCGGGACTTGAGAGGCCGCGGACTATGCCCGGCGCCTGCCCGGCGTCCTTGACGTATACGACGGGGCCGCCGTACACGGGCGCTATCTTGAGCGCGGTGTGGGCCAGGCTCGCAGCCGCGCCGCCCACGAGCAGCGGTATCGTAAAGCCCCGCCTCTCCATCTCCGCCGCGACGTTTACCATCTCGTCCAGCGAAGGGCTCACTAGGCCGGAAAGGCCGACTAAGCGGGCGTCCTCCCGGCGGGCCGCCTCCAGTATCGTTTCGGCGGGCGCCATCACGCCCAGGTCCAGCACCTTAAAGCCGTTGCAGGCGAGCACCGTCCCGACTATGTTCTTGCCGATGTCGTGCACGTCGCCCTTGACCGTGGCGATCACGATCACGGGCAGCTTTGCCGCCGCGCCGTCCGCCGCGCCCGTCATGTAAGGTTCCAGCGCGGCCACGGCCTTCTTCATCACGCGGGCGCTCCGTATCACCTGCGGCAGGAACATCTTTCCCTCGCCGAACAGATCGCCCACCCGCCTCATCCCTTCCATCAGCGGGCCTTCCACGATCTCCAGCGCCGTGCTCCCGCTTTCCAGCAGCGCGAGCACGTCCCGGGCGATAGTCCCGTCGTCGCCTTTCAGCATATCCCGGACGACCCGTTCCGGCGGGGAAAGGGGGGGCGCTGCGGGGGGGACTCCCCCCCGCTGGGGGGGCAGCGGACAAGCCGGAGGCTTGGGAGCGCGGGGGGTTCCCCCCCCTTCAAATTCCTCGTCCTTGTTCTCCTCCGCCACCCGCAGAAGCCTGTCGGCGGCGCCGAAAACGCGGCAGAGCAGCAGGTCTTCTATCGTCTCGCGGAAGCCGGCGTCGAGCTTTTCGTACAGGCCGAGCGCCGCTATGTTGACGATGGCGACCGTGAGGCCGGCTTGGGCGGCGAGGTGTAGGAAGACGGCGTGCATCGCGTTGCGGACAAAGGAGCTGCCGCGAAAGCTGAACGACAGATTCGAGACGCCGGCGCAGATGTGCGCGTGCGGGCAGCGGGCGAGGATTTCCGGGACTGCGCGGAGGAAGTCGAGCGCGTAGCCGTCGTGTTCGCCCATGCCGGTAGCGATTGCCAGGATGTTCGGGTCGATCACGATGTCTTCCGGCGGGAAGCCCGCGCCGACGAGCAGGCGGTACGAGCGGGAGGCGATCTCCACGCGGCGCTCGAAGTCCGACGCCTGGCCGCGCTCGTCGAACAACATCACGACCGCCGCCGCCCCCAGGACGCGCAGGCGGCGGGCCTTGCGAAGAAATTCCGCCTCGCCCTCTTTCAGGCTGATCGAGTTGGCTATCGACTTGCCGGCGGCAAGTTTCAGCGCCGCCTCGATCACGGAGAAGCGCGAGCTGTCGATGAAAAGCGGCGCCCGCGCGATGTCCGGGTCGGAGAGCGCGAGGTTTACGAAGGTCGTGATCTCCGCTTCCCCGTCAAGCAGCCCGTCGTCCATGCAGATGTCGATAAGTTCCGCGCCGTCCTCGATATTCTTGCGCACGATCCGCAAGCCCTCTTCGTATTTTTTTGCCTTGATCAGATCCAGAAAATACTTGCTGCCCGGCGCGTTCCCCCTTTCGCCTACGATGCTGAGCTTCCCGCGCCCTATTTCCAGCGGCTCAAGACCGCTGACAAGCGTCCTGTACCGTTTTGGCGGGACGGGACGCGGCTTCACGCCCGCCTCCGCCCGTTCCCGCGCCATCGCCGCGATAGCCGCGATGTGTTCCGGCGTGGAACCGCAGCAGCCGCCCAGCACGTTGACCAGCCCCTCGTCAACATAGTCCCGCAGCGAGGCGGCCATCGTTTCCGGCGTTTCCGTGTAGTTCCCGTTTTCGTCCGGCAGGCCCGCGTTGGGATAGGCGCTGACCCGGCAGGAGGAGGCGCGGGACAGCGCGGCCAGGCTTCTTTTGAGCTTTTCCGCGCCGAGAGAGCAGTTCAGCCCGACCGCCCACGGCGCCAGGTGGGCGACGGAGACGAAGAACGCCTCGACCGTCTGCCCGGCGAGCAGGCGGCCCGCCGCGTCGCTTATCGCGGCGGAAACCATGATCGGGACATCCGCGCCGCGCTCAGAGAGCAGCCGGAGCAGGGCCGCGCCCGCCGCCTTCGCGTTAAGCGTGTCGAAAACCGTTTCTATCAGCAGGATGTCCGCGCCGCCGTCCAGAAGGCCGCGGGCGTTGTCGTAGTAGGCGGCCTCCAGCTCGTCCCAGCCTATAGCGCGCCTTCCAGGATCGTCCACGTCGGGCGAAATACCGGCGCTCTTTGTCGTGGGTCCAAGCGCGCCGGCGACGAAGCGGGGCCTATCCGCGCTCGCGTACGAATCCGCGGCGCGGCGGGCTATAGCGGCGGCGGCCCGGCTTATCCGGTAAGCCTCCTCCGAAAGCCCGTAGTCGGCAAGCGAGACCGCGTTCGCGTTGAAACTGCACGTCTCGATGATGTCCGCGCCCGCCCTCAGGTACTGCTCGTGGATACCGGACACCAGTTCCGGCCTCGTGAGGCAGAGCACGTCGTTACAGCCCTTGAGCTTGTGCGAATGAGCCGCAAAAAGCCCGCCACGGTAATCTTCCTCGCCCGGATTGCAGCGCTGAACCATCGTCCCCATAGCGCCGTCCAGTATCAGAACGCGCTTTTCGGCAATCTCTTCCAGTCTTTCTCGAATGTTCATACGGGTTTTATAGCATTTTTTGACGTTTCTGTTGAGGGGCTGTCGCGGCCTCCGGTAGATGAGGCCTTAGCGCAAGCCCCCGCATTAACCGCGCCGCCTGAGGCGGCTAATTGCTTTAAATCATTACCGGGTAACGATTTAAGCCGGGAAAGGGTCAGACCCCGGACGCTTGGCAAGCTCCGTGTTAGCCGCCTCCCCATCGTCTTCCACCCGCCAGCGGGTTTCCTCCATCGCCCCCGTACGAAAAAGGCGACCTTCTTACGAGCGGCGGCCCGCATCAGCCGCCGCAGGCGGCTGATTGCTTTAAATCATTACCGGGTAACGATTTAAGCCGGAAAAGGGTCAGACCCCATAGCGGGCTGCAAGGGCTGGTTACGGCGGATGTAACGGAAACGCCGGAAATGGATAAGGACGCGGTATGGGAACCCGGCACAGTCAGGAATACCCCCAAAACAGGCATGACAGCGGGCGAATACCCGAAGGTCTGCCGGCGGACAGCCCGACACCCGAACATACCCCCGCCAACCGGTATCCTAAAACGAACGGATTTCCCGGCGCACTAAAACGGTTTGAGACGCCGCACGAAATGGCAGGCGGGCGCTTTGGAATACGGGTGCCTGTCACCGCCCGTTTAACCGCCGTGTACGGACCCTTACGTACGGTGGCGCGGGAGGAAGGCTGACCGGTTAATGGGCTGCCCCCTACCCGGTTAGCCGTTGACAGGACGCTCATTACACACTTGTCATAGTTTTTTTTCTCTTATACACTTTATCACAGTATTTTATTATTCACGGGAGGGAAAAATGAATAACAATACCTTTGGGGCAAAATTTATGCTATTGGCTTTTGCGTTTACCGCTTTGGCTTTCGTCAGCGCCGGCGCACAAGTTCACAACAAAGACTATTACTACGATAGGGCGCACTGGAGATTGACGACGGGAAATGCCGCCGGAGCACTGGAGGATCTGAATCTGATAGTGTCGCTGACTCCTGACGATTCACGAGCTTACAACACACGCGGTATTATCTATGAGAAATCCGGTGATTATAGCGCTGCTCGAGCCGACTACGAACACGCGCTACGGATTAACCCTGATTCGGCAGAGGCTATTCACAACATCAACAACCTAAACGAAAAACTCAGGAACTTGAATCTGGTTAATGCCGGATCGGTGCCGCCGGGCTATACGCAGCAACCCTATGCGCCGTCGCGGACCGTGCAACAGACAACTTACACGCCTGTGCAGGCGCCCCGGCAGCAGACTTACACGTCGGCGACGCCGTCGCGGACCGTGCAACAGACGACTTACACGCCTGGCCAGGCGTCCCGGCAGCAGACTTACACGTCGGTGGCGCCGTCGCGGACCGTGCAACAGACAACTTACACGCCGGCTCAGGCCGTCCAGTACACGGACGACAGGGGTTTTTCGAATACGCCGGTGTCAGGCTACTACCGTCAAAATGCGAACGTAGGGATGTTCCGTCAGACCGGCGTGCCGACGCCAGGCGGCTATGGGACAGTTTTACAGCCGGCGGTCGTACAGGCCGGCGTAAACGTTTACGAGCAGCCGGTTGCGTACAGAGCGCCCGTCCGCAAAGCGTTTATAGACGCTAATGCCGAAGCCTGCAACAGTTACGGACTGACGCTGAACGGCTACGGGCGCTTTGAGGAGGCCGTAGTGAAGTTTACCGAAGCCGTAGACCTCTATCCTGAATATGCGATCGCGTACAACAACCGGGGCGTCGCCTATGCGGCCATGGGCGACTTTGTGCGGGCGACCGAAGATTTCATCCGGGCCTTGCGGATCAACCCGTACTACTATGACGCCCAGGTAAATTATCAGCGTATAAACGGAACCACTAACGTGGCGGTGGTAACTCAGTAATCGGTGCAAACTTGTGCGGCCCCCGCAGCCGCACAAGCGCCGCTATTTTAAAATAAGTTGAATAATGAATATGACGGACAGAACTATGCTCACGGCGTTTACGTCTTTGAGCTTTCCGCTTAGCAGTTTTATAATAACGTAAGAGAGAACACCAAACACGATACCCTGTGCGATGCTGTAGGCAAACGGCATCATAAATATGGTGAAAAACGCCGGTATCCCTTCGGTGGGATCGTTGAAGTCAATGTTTACGACCGACCGCATCATAAAAAAGCCGACCATGATCAGGGCCGGGGCGGTTGCCGCGCCGGGAACCAGAAGGAACAGCGGCGAAAGGAACAGCGCCAGCAGGAACAACGCGGCGGTAGAAATGTTTGTAAGGCCGGTACGTCCCCCGGCGGCGACGCCGGACGCGCTTTCGATGTAGCTGGTAACGGTGGAGGTGCCCAGGGCCGCGCCGGCTATCGTCCCTACGGCGTCGGCAACCAGAGCCTGCTTGACACGGGGTATATCCCCGTTTTTGTTTGTAAGGCCAGCCTGTGTCGTGATGCCCACCAGCGTTCCGACCGTATCAAAAATATCCACAAACAGGAACGTAAAAAACACGATGAAGAATTTCATGCTTAGAATCGCCGAAAAATCGAACTGAAGCAGGAGCGGAGCGGCGGGCAACCTTACGGGGGAAAAATTTTGGGGAATCGTGGTAACGCCGAACGGTACGCCTATCACCGTCGTAATCAGGATGCCGAGGAGGATCGCGCCTTGAATCTTCCTTGCGAACAGTATTATCGTTATCGCTGTACCTATAAGCGCGACGAGCGGCGCGCCGTCCGTCAAGTTGCCGAGCGATACAAAAGTAGCCTCGTTCCTGACCATTATACCGGAATTCCCAAGCCCTATCATCGTGATAAAGAGTCCTATCCCGACGGCGACCGCGTGCTTCAGGTTTGTCGGTATCGCCTTGACGATCGCCTCCCGCACGTTGAAGAGGGACAGTATCACAAAAAAGACGCCCTCGCAAAACACTGCGGTAAGGGCCGTCTGCCATGAATACCCCATACCGAACACGACGGTATAAGTGAAAAATGCGTTCAGCCCCATCCCCGGAGCCAAAGCTACGGGCAGGTTTGCCGCAAAAGCCATCACGAGCATCGCGATCACGGACGCAATGACGGTAGCCGAAAAAACCGCTTCCGGCGTCATCCCGTTCCCGATGCGGCCCAACATCTCCGGATTAACGGCAAGTATGTACGCCATCGTAAGAAATGTCGTAAGTCCGGCAGCCAGTTCACGACTTACCGTAGTGCCGTTTTCTCCAAGTTTGAAAAGTTTTTCCATAAAATGTTTTCCATTAAAAAAAAAATTTGAAGCGACATAAGCCGCAAGATGTAAATACAATAGCATACGGGTTTTTGGCGGTCAATACACCGCGTTGCCTCACGTAAAATTTGAGGCTGTTCCAAAACTTCAGTTTTGGGGAGACAAGCTTCGCTTGTCCAGCAACTGTCAAGTCCTGAAATAGCTTGACAGATTTTACGCGACACTCCGGTGCATTTTTTTAAGGCGTTTCATTTTAAGGGCCAGATGAGGCCGCCTGGTGTTGTACAGGAACACCGCCTCACCAGCCGCCTCCAGCGCCTGTTTCCCGCTCTTAAACGAACAGCCGAGGCCGTATTCTTGGTTTCAGTATCCCGTTCAGCCTTTCGGTACGGGCGTTTTCGTAACAGTGAAGTTCTTCGGTCATGCTTACCGGAAGCCCGCGGGATGTGGGTTTTTCAACATACAGATGCGGGCAGTACTGGCTGCCGCGGTCCGAATGGCGGGCGGGGGCCGACCCCTCGGCCCCCAGCCTGTCCCCCGTGTGCCAGCCGGCTATTTTTCTGGAAAACAGATCCGTCAGCAGACAGAGACACAGGAAGCCCCCGTCGGTGCGGTTATAAGTAATGTCGGCTGCCCACGCCTGGTTGGGAGCGTCGGCGTCATGTCTTTGACAAGATTATGAAACCCCGGCCCGCTCCCCCGGAAGTCCCGCCGGGCCCTCTGCCAGTGAACAACGTTAATGTTTTCGACAAACCGCGCAGCGCTTTGTCTTCCGCCACCCCTCATCCCTTCATTGGGGGTCTCCGCCCAGCCCGTCCGCGCGCTATGCCCGGGAACGCGCTCTCAAGGCAATACCCCATGTGCGCGCCGGCCAGGGCCGCTCCCGGTTCCCGTATCCTTTTCCGGGCCGCCTTCAATTCGTCTATTTCGTTCATAGTTCCCGCCTTTACCCTTTTGGGCGGTATATCCTCCCGCCCGTATTTCTTTACCCGCTTGCTTAGCGTCGAGCCCCCGCGGATCCCGTTCATGTGCCTAGCCTCGTCAAGGTTTTGGTATTTCCCGGCAGCCGCGTCATCCACCAGCCGGAGCTTAAACGCCCCGCTGTATCGTACCACCCCGCTCATCTTTTGACCTCCATGTGTCAACTTTAAACCAGGACGACACACCATCCTTGATCAATCTAAATCATTACCAGATAACGATTTAATTAGGGGTGGGGTCAGACCCCGACCGCCTGGTAAGCTCCGTTTTAGCCGCTGACCCCCGTCTTCCATCCCTCATCCCTAATCACTTAATTTACTCCTTGCGGCGGGGCGCGTTTTGCGCTAGTATTGATCGATATATGTGGAGGTTTTATGACCATAGCGCAGATGTTTAATCAAAGCGGCGTTCTCGCGCTGCTCGGTATGACGGTTGTCTTCAGCTTTCTTGTGATCATGATCGTCGTTATAAGTATGGCTGGGAATTTTATCCATGCCGCCGGGTTGGACAGGGACCTGTCCGCAAAAACCGCGCCTGCGGGGAACGCGGTTCAGACCGGGCCGGACGGCGCGATTGTCGCCGCTATAACGGGCGCGTTGAAGGCTCACCTTAAAGTATGAATTAGCAAGAACGAGTTGTATTAAGGAAAATGAGAAATCAGGGATCGGGGGACGTCGCGGACGTTTCCGTGCTTGCGCGTTATTTTGGAGGACGCGCCTTAATTTTTTTGTTTCAGGAGTGAATTATGTCAAGAATCAGGATAAATGATTTGGTTTTGAGGGACGCGCACCAGTCACTGCTTGCTACGCGGATGACGACGGCGGATATGCTGGGCGCTTTGGATATGCTCGACAAGGTCGGTTACTGGGCGCTTGAGGCCTGGGGAGGGGCGACTTTCGATTCGTGTATACGTTTCCTTAACGAAGACCCGTGGGAAAGGCTGCGGACGCTGAAGAAGGCTCTGCCCTCGACGCCCGTCATGATGCTGTTGCGCGGACAGAATCTGCTCGGCTACAGGCACTATGCGGACGACGTCGTCGATAAATTTGTCGAAAAGGCGGCGGAAAACGGCGTGGGCGTGTTCCGCATATTTGACGCCTGCAACGACCCGCGCAACCTGAAGCGGGCTGCGGACGCCGCAAGGAAAACCGGCAAGCACGTCCAGATGGCCATATCTTACGCGACGACGCCGTACCACACGAAGGATATCTACGCCGGTCTCGCCAAGAAGTACGCGGAATTCGGGGCGGATTCGATCTGCGTAAAGGATATGTCCGGCCTCCTCAAGCCTTACGAGGCTTACGGGCTTGTAAAGGCGATGAAGGCCGCCGCCGACATCCCGGTAAACATCCACACCCACGCGACGACGGGGCTTTCGGTCGCCACGCTCATCAAGTCCGCCGAGGCGGGCGCGGAGGTTCTTGACACGACGATTTCGTCGATGGCGATGGGCACGAGCCACAGCCCGACCGAGACGATTGTCGAGGCGCTCAGGGGGACGGATTACGATACCGGCCTTGACACGGCGTCTCTTCTAGAAATCGCCGCCTACTTCCGCGACATACGCAGGAAGTACGCGCGCTTTGAGTCGAGTTTCCTTGGCGCCGACACCAGAATCCTCGTTTCACAGGTGCCGGGCGGTATGCTTTCCAACCTGGAAAGCCAACTGAAAGAGCAGGGGGCGCAGGACAAGATTGACGATGTACTTAAGGAGATCGCCGTTGTGCAAAAGGATTGCGGCTACATTCCGCTGGTAACGCCGACAAGTCAGATCGTCGGCACACAGGCCGTCTTCAACGTCCTTTTCGGGCGTTATGCTAAGATCACGACCGAGACCGCCGACCTTGTTACGGGCCGCTACGGCGCGCTCGCCGCGGAGGCCAACCCCGATCTTGTCAAAAAGGCTCTTGCCCAAAACAAGTACGAGGCGGTGCTGACATCGCGTCCTGCCGACGGTATTCCCAACGAGTTTGAGAAGATCGAGGCCGAGGCGAAGGCCGCCGGCGCTAAAACCACCGAGGACGTGCTGACATACGCGATGTTTCCCAAGGTCGCGGCTAACTTCTTTCGTGACAGGGCGAAGGGGCCGGTTTCAAGCGGCGATTTCGTGGCGAAACCGGACTCTGCCGCCGGCGGTAGCCGTGCGGCAGAGTCCGCATCGGCATATGTCGTAAACGTTAACGGTGCGGACTATCACGTCCAGGTGCGTCCCGAAGGCACTGTGGCGATAGCTCCGGCCGGCGGGGCGGCTCCCGCTGTTCAGTCTGCGGCGCCCGTTCCGGCGGCGGCTACTGCCCCAAGCGGCGGGGTTTCTATCAACGCCCCGGTCGCGGGTACGATACTGAAGTACGCTGTGGAAGAGGGAGCGCAGGTTTCATCGGGTGATACGATCATCATCATCGAATCTATGAAGATGGAACTTGAAATAAAGGCGACATCGGCAGGCAGCGTTCATTTCCTTGTACCTGCGGGGCAGGCGGTGCAGGCCCAGCAGCCTGTCGCCCGTGTCGGATGACGAAATGATGGTATTCAAGAAAGACCCGATTTGGGTAACCAAAATATGTTTTATCATGCTGGCGGGCGCGATTGCGCTGTCCCTGGCGCTTTCGTTTACCCCGCGCGCTCAAGCGGAGACCGCGCCCGGCGAGGCCGTCGCCACGGGCGAGGCGTCCTACCTTAACCCGGACGGACTCATTCCCGGCACTGAACACGGCGAGATTCCGTCAATTTCTATACCTTCCTTTGCCCGCAGCATCGTCGAGACTACCGGTTTGTACGCTTTCGTAGCGGACGTAAAAAAAATGATTACCCCAGGCGGAGAGAGTACGACGGTGTACGGATGGCAGGAACTGTTGATGGTGATCGTCGGTTTCGTGATTGTCTGGCTCGGCGCGGCAAAGGGCTTCGAACCGTTGCTTCTGATCCCTATCGGTTTCGGCACGATCTTTGTGAACGTACCGTTCGCCGGTATGGGCGATCCGCCGCACGGTTTTCTACATATCATCTACGAGGGCGGCGTCGGTAACGAATTCTTCCCGCTCTTTATCTTCATGGGAATAGGCGCGATGACGGACTTTGGCCCGCTGATCGCGAATCCCAAGACCGCGCTGTTGGGCGCGGCGGCCCAGTTCGGCGTGTTCGGCACACTTTTCGGCGTTACCGCGATGAACCTATTACCCGGCGTCAACTTTACGCTGAGGGAAGCCTGCGCGGTCGCGATCATAGGAGGCGCGGACGGGCCCACGACGATTTACATTGCCGCAAAGCTGGCCCCGAAACTCCTTGCAACAGTCGCGGTCGCGGCCTATTCGTATATGGCGCTCGTGCCGCTGATCCAGCCGCCAATTATGAGGGCGCTGACGACCAAGGAAGAGCGTCTGATCAGGATGAAGCAGTTACGCCCCGTTTCCAAAACTGAAA
Organism: Spirochaetaceae bacterium; assembly: GCA_031290855.1. GTDB lineage: Bacteria > Spirochaetota > Spirochaetia > Treponematales > Breznakiellaceae > JAIRMY01. The sequence goes on along the minus strand of JAISLM010000159.1, from coordinate 1,358 downwards.
AGATAATGTTCCCTCTAATCGTATTTTCGCTGTCGATCCTGCTGCTTCCCGCCGCCGCGCCGCTTATTGGCTGCCTGATGTTCGGCAACTTCATCAAGGAGTGCGGCGTGGTAGAGCGGCTTTCAAAAACCCTGCAGAACGAACTGATGAACATAGTGTCTATACTGCTCTCGCTCGGCGTGGGCAGCCAGATGACGCCGGAAAAGTTCCTGAACCCGTCATCGCTTTCGATAGTGGCGCTGGGACTTGTCGCGTTCTGCATCGCTACGGCAACGGGCGTCCTTGTCGCCAAGTTTATGAACCTGTTCCTGAAAGAAAAGATCAACCCGCTGATAGGTTCCGCCGGAGTTTCCGCCGTGCCGATGGCCGCCCGCGTCTCCAACAAGGTCGGCCTTGAGTACGATCCGGGCAACTTCCTGTTGATGCACGCGATGGGCCCGAATGTCGCCGGTGTTATCGGTACCGCGATTGCGGCCGGCGTAATGATAGCAAGTTACGGTTAAGGCTTTCGGCGCGGCTTGTCATGCAAATGATCTTATTGTATACTGGATCAATGGGGGCATTTATGGCTGAACAGTTACAGATAGTCGCATCCTTGTCATTTGCTATACACCGCGACGGGGCAGGGAGTGTTTATGGCTGAACAGTTACAGATGGTTACTTTTCAACTTGCCGACGAGCTTTACGGGGTTGATATTCTCGATGTCAAAGAGATTGTCCGTGTCCAGTCTGTCAGGACGGTACCGAACGCTCCGTATTATGTCGAAGGCTTCTTCAACCTGCGCAGCGAAATTATACCGGTTATCAACCTGCATAAACGCTTTGCTTTAAAAAAGAAAGAGAGTGTGCCTGAAGACGAGCTTTTATCGGGTTTCGTGATTCTTGATATCGACGGAATGAAGCTGGGCGTCGTGATTGACCGTGTTTCCCGCGTTGTTACTATCGAAAAGATCGAAATTCAGCCGCCGCCACAGATGTTAAGCGGGATCGGAGCCGAATACGTCCAGGGCGTTGTAAGGCAAGAGGACGGTTACCTGATCATTCTTAACATACGGAACCTGTTTAATCTAAAAGAATTACAAAAACTGCTTGAAATAAAAAAACAATGAATCGAGGCTGTTCCAAAACTTCAGTTTTGGGGAGACAAGCTTTGCTTGTCCAGCAACCTTTAAAAAACGCGGTTTTACAAGGCTTTAGCCTGAAAAACCGCAAGAGCCTAGTCCAAAACCGTGCGCTTTTGCGCACAGTCAATTAGTTTTGGAACAGGCTCAATCTATCAGGATATTTTTTACGGCAGAAAAACGTTTGCTGCGTCAGCGCGGTGTTTTTAATGCCGCCTGCTTGTAATAATTATCCTG
>JAISLM010000158.1 GCA_031290855.1 Spirochaetaceae bacterium | reverse complement strand
TTGGCAGGGTGCGAAAGCCCCGCCGACGGCTCGGCGGGCGCGTCCGGCGCAATCTACCTGTCGGGAAGCCTGACGAGCGCGGGCATACAGGCCGCGATTGACAGCGGCGCCCCGTTGGTGTTCGCGGGCGTTGTCCAGAGCAACGACAACGGCACGGTGATTGTTCCGGCGGGCAGGGGCGTAAGGCTGGTCGGCAGTCCGGCGTATTCGTTAGCGGATAATGTAAACGCTACCGTCGTACTGGCCGACGCGGGCAGCGTAGACGCCTCATCCGCCGGCTATTTCGCCGTTGTCGGCTCCAGCGCCGCTCTCACGGTCGTAGCGCCGGAGGCTTTGAAAGACAAGACGGAAAGCGCGGCTTTCGTTCCAATCCAGAGCGGCGGAACGATAGAACCGACGGCAACCTTTGCGGTGGCGGGCAACATCACGATCAGCGAAGATGCTACAAGCGCGACCAACATCGATGTGGCCGACCTTACCAGCACCACGGCGCTGTTCGTGGTTGGCAGTGTTACCGTAAGCAAGCCGCTTACCAACACCAGCGCCGTTACCATCAGTGTCCTTAATAACGCTACCGTAAGCGAAACGCAGACGGAGGTCATAAACTGGTACGTGGGCGGAAAGCTGACCGCCACCAAGGCCCCCACCGCAGGCGCGGGTGCAATCTACGCTAAAACGCTTGACGTATCGGACGCGGGCACCGGGATAAGCCTTTCCGGAAACGGCACGGTTACTGTGGAAGACCTGGTAACGGCGGGAACCGTTGTGATAACGACCGGCACCGGCGGCCTGACAGCAGACAAGGTAACGGGCGCGGCGGTATTCGCCGCCAACGCGAAGATAACGAAAGCCGCCTTCAGCGGCACGGTCAAATTCAACGGCACGGCGACACTCGAAGAAGTCGGCTTCGGCGGCGATGTTACCGTAACGAACAATGAAGCGCTCACGCTTGCCAGCGACAAGGAAGTAACCCTCGCGGACGGCGTGTCGATCAAAATTGACGACACCACCCCGGTAACGATCCTGACCGCCGGCGGCAAGACCGTGCTGACACCCGCTGGCGCCTCGACGCTTACGGGGGCGAAGGGGGACAAGAAGCTCGCTCTGGGCGCTGCCGCCCTCACCCTCACCAGCGGCAAACTGACCGTGGCGGCGAACGCCGGGCTGGTGCTGGAAACGGCCCTGACACTGGCTCCCAATACCGGCGGCCTCGTCCTTAGCGCCGGGGCTACCGATACCGGCGCTAAGATCAGCGGCACTGCCGGTGTCAAGGCGGGCGCTACGACAATCGCGGGCATCTGGCAGGCGGTCGGCGCGTCCGGCACGGTCACGATAGCGGCCACCGGCGCCGCTACGTCCAGCATCACCGCCAGCGCGGCCGCCGCCGTACTCACCGCGGGCACGGGCGGCACGATCACCCAGGCGGCGGAAGCCAACAACCTCCTCACGATTGCGGCGGATACCGCAATCAACCTGGGCGGAACCGAATCGGCGGAGGCAGGCAGCCTCGTGCTGACCGGCCATGCCTCCAACCCCGGCGAGATAAAACTCGCGGACGCCGCTACGTCCACCGTACAGGTCGGCGCGACGTTTACGGCCAATGCCGCGTTTACGGCTGCGGCCAAAATCGACGACAAGGCCTTTGCGGAGGGGACTAGCGGCAAGGCGGCGGTTCACACCAGCGCGGCAAATGCCACCGGCAAGTTCCTTGGCCTCAAGGCCGGGACTGCTAATTTCGGTTTGAAGGGCGGTGTTGATGCCAGCAATACCGTTACGATTAATTCGACAAAGGAAGTAACCACCTAATCCCACCGCCCGCCGGCGGCGTCCACAGCCGGCGCCTCAAGCCGCGCAAGCGGCTTGAGGCGAGCGTAACCCGCGCCGCGGGTTACGCCGCCGCCCCGGCCCGGCCTGCGAAAGCCGGGCCGGGGCGGCGTGTCCGTTAGACTCCGTCACGCCGTAAACCCCCCGCACGATGGGCGCGCGGGGGGTTTTGCTTATCCGGGCGCGTAACGCAGGGGTGTCAGGCGCCGAATTTTCCATTGCCGTGGAAAGCCGGTACGCTACATATAGTGCCGGGGTCAGACCCCCTAGTGGCCTTGGATAACGCAGGGGGCGCCTGACACCGCCGCCAATATATAACAAGCGCAGGTTAAGGCGCGTACCGAGGCCCGCGCCGCCGGGCGTGAAAAGCCTAGGAGGGAGAACGAACGGCCCAGGCGGGAAATCGAACAATTAAGGGCCGGGGCAGGCGTTTAGGGTTCGAAGGCAGGGTTTTTGTATCCATAAGCAAGCCGCGCAGCGGTTTGCGGCGCAGGGCTTGCTGATTTTTAATTTTCCGGGTTACCGGTATTTTGGACGGAGGCGGACTCCTCGTCCTCGAATTTCGACTCAAAGAGGCGCATAAGGCGTTCAACCGCCTCCTGTTCATCTTCACCCTCCGCTATTATCTTTATTTCACTGTTATACATCGCGCCCAGCGTGATGATACCAAGAATCGATTTTGCGTTTATACGGTTTTGGCCCTGTTCAAAGTATACCGAGGACTTAAAATCCTTTGTCAGCCCAACAAGCATTGATGCCGGACGGGCATGAATCCCGGCCCGGTTTATGACCTTTACAACCCTTTCAATCATTCTCTATAAGGTTCCGGCGAATGTCATGTTATATCATTCCGGCCAAAGTACACGGAACTTGACCGCTCGCTCTCTATCCATTTAAGGATGTTACGTTCAAATTCTTTTCCGGAATTGTAGCCCATCCGTTTAAGACGTTCATTCATCACCGCGCTTTCTATCACCGTACAGCAGTTACGGCCAAATTTTACCGGCAGGTTAAGTTTATGGATGCTTACGCCCAGCAGTTCGGTACATTCGTCCCTGCTTCCCAGCCTGTCATAATTTTTTTTCGGATCCCACTCCTCCAGTTCTATTACAAGTTGAATCTGCTTGCGGTCCCGTATTGCGCCGACGCCAAAAAGATGGGTAATGTTGACAACGCCTATGCCGCGGATTTCCATGTGATGCGCTATTATTTTGTTCGCGCCGGTTCCTTCAAGGACATTCCCGTTCACACAGTGTATCTTAACCGCGTCGTCCGCAACCAGCCGGTGCCCGGCCCTGATAAGTTCAAGCGCGGTCTCGCTTTTTCCAACACCCGACTCGCCCAGCAGCAGCACACCCATGCCAAAAACTTCGACCAGAACGCCGTGTACCGTTTTTTGCGGCGCAAATATAGTTGAAAGGATACGCAGAATTCGCACAACGAATTCTGTGGTGTCAAGGCCGGTTATAAGGATCGGACAACCTGCCCGCTCCGCTTCCTCAATGAAGACAAGTTCAGGACGAAGGCCAAATGTAAATACGCAGCACGGTATCTTGTAACTGAACAGCCTTTTGATCGAGTCCATGTTATTTTCCGCGTTCAGCTTTTTCAGGTACGCTATTTCCCCCCGTCCAAAAATCTGAATCCGCTCATTTGCAAAAACATCAAAAAACCCGGACAGGGCAAGCCCCGGCCTGTTCACCTCGGGAACGATTATTTCGCGGGCCAGGCCCTTGCGTCCACAGAAACAAGTTAAATCCAGCGAATCGTGTTCTTTGAGGTCAATCCCTACAAGGTCAAGAACCGTAAATTTTTCATCCGCCATAACGCTAACAGTCTACCCGCATACTTTTCAGTTTACAAGAAGCCCTGGCCTGAGTCCCGCCCCTGCCGCGCGGCAGGGGGCCTCTTGACCTTTGTAAATCAAATTGATACTGTTTTAATAATACGGCGCCGTACCCAAGTGGTAAGGGAGTGCTCTGCAAAAGCATTATACATCAGTTCGATTCTGATCGGCGCCTGACCGCTATACTGTGTCCGCGGCTCCTCTTTATTCCGTCCTGTTTAATGCTGGAAATTTTTGTATATTTAAATTATACCGCCCCGGTCGTTTAGGACGTAGCACAAGGGGGCCGCAATGGTCAGCACGAGGCGCTGTGGGCGGTAAATTGTTTCCACACCCGCCGGTACCAAACCCGCTTCAGCTTCCTTCCGCAAACTACATTCTTTTGCCGCTCTCTTACGTTGCCCGGAGGGAAAAACGGCTTTTGTCCGCTAGCGTTTCACAAAGCGCCGCAGGCAGCGATTTCCCGTAAAACCGCGCACGGGCCGTCCTCTCATGCTTCGACGGTATCCCGTTATAGTGAAATAACGATTTTAACCGTTTGAATACCCGCCCTGTCTCCCGTCCCATCCGGTATAATTCCGTTATCTGCCCCGCACCCGCCCCTCCGGCGATGTCGCTATAACGGTGTACCGGTCGTAGACCTCCTGGCTCTCACCGGTTTCCCCCTGCCCTGCTCCTCTTCTTTTTTACTCCCGCGCCTTGTAATATAAGGTGACTTTCCCGCTCCCCTTTCTCCCGGACTCTCAAAGTAATCCGAAAGTTCTGCCCGCTCCCACTGCCTCGTATAGGCCGTAAACGCCCGTGACCTCAACCGGATCGCAAAAGCGCCGCGGTCTTCCCGAATGACGGAGTACCGGTTAAATAGCGAAAATTCACCGGCAATGAGCCTCCGCGCGGCAAGCCCTAAACTTGACCCATAAAAATTTTACCTGACGAAAAGCCCTCCGCCGCTCCGCCGGAAGGTCGAAGGGCCTTTCCGGTTCGGCTTCTTTCCGTTTTTCTCCGTATGTTAAAGCAAAACGCGGGTTAATCGCCAATATATTTACATGAGACATTTAAGAATGCTGAAACAGGGCGTGTGGTACGAAATC
>JAISLM010000157.1 GCA_031290855.1 Spirochaetaceae bacterium | reverse complement strand
TTGTAGTTTCCTTCATAAAGCTTATACTCCCGGCAAAAAGACTTTAGGTTATTTACGCCGAATTTGTCAACCAGGCGTTTTTGAAGAAGCGGGGATGAGGCGAGCCGGTCACCGTGGCCGCCGAGGGCGAGGGCCGAGGCGGTGGCGCCGGACTATGAGCCGCAAGGGAAACTGTTCAGGCCTTCGCCTGTGCCGACTCATTTTTCAAGACGCTGAAACGGGAACTGGAAACTCTGGACGGCAAGCATTCTGCAGGGGAGCTCAGGCAGTCGGTGTTCATGTACCTTGAGGAATATTATAACCGGGTTCGGCTCCATTCGGCACTTGATTATCAGTCGCCCGATGTGTTTAACTCAGGTCGAGCCGCTTAACATTGTCTGCCTAGTGTTTGTCCATAATATAGACACATTATGGACAAACTTCCTTAAAAACCGCATTTTCGCAGCCTAAAGGCTGCGAAAATGCAAGGTCTGTCCGCAAAATAAACGACTTTGTGGACAGACACTGCCTAACGGGGTAAAGTCCAGTTGACGTTTTTGCGGATTTATAATACGGTTAGAACAAGGTTTAGCTACGGGCAGTAGCGCAGTTGGTAGCGCGCTTGGTTCGGGACCAAGAGGTCGCCGGTTCAATTCCGGCTTGCCCGAAAGAGGGAAACCGGGTAGTCAATAATTTTGGCCGTTTACGGTTTGAAGCCCTGGCTGACCGCTTTTGACAGTTTGTGCTTCAGGAAAACGTTCTCTTTCTTTATCTTGCTTATCTCTATCTGCTGGGTCTTGACGGTTTCGATAAGATCGCCCTGTGAAAGTACGCCGGAATGGAGCAGTTCCTCGACGTACTCCTTCTTGTTTTCAAAGTCGATCTGCGCCTCCATCGCGGCTTCCTGATAGCTTTCTTCCACGGAACCGATCGCAAGGGGCGCGGCATCCTCCTGAGTCTGAAGGAGCTTGTCCGCTATCCGGTATATCGCCTGGGACAGTACAGCGTTAGGCTTGTATAGCAGGATCGGGAGGCGGGAGGCGAGGCTTATGTCCTGGATGCTGTCGCGGTATATCACGCCCAGGTGTTCGACCCGCAACCCCAGGTATGCCTCGCAGGAACGGCGTATCTTCATCGCCACCTCTGCGTCCGCCGGCGAATCGAGCATATTCAGGATAAGGCGCGGCTGGAAACGGTCAATCGACGCCTTGAACTTCTGGTAAGAAGCCGGGTCGCGTGTCTCGATATCGAGCAGCATCTTAGGCAGGTACAGCATTTTGAGGCCGGAGCCTTCCTTGCGCAGCCGCTCAAGGTACTCGAATGCCGGGCTGCCGTGCCTGAAGGCGTTGTACATAAGGCGGAAAACGGCGTTTTTCAGGAAGACGTAGGCGTTGAGCGTCGCGGTAACGGCGGGCGAGCTGACGATGATGCCCTGCCCCGACACCAAAAAAAAATCCAGTATGGACTGATGGGTGCCCGCCCCCAGGTCCATTATCAGAACGTCGGCGTCCACCGACAGAAGACGGCGTATCAGCATATTCCGCTGGGAGGACTTTAGGTTCGCCGCCCCCGGAATCTCGGCGTCACCGGGAATGAAGCGCAGGTTAGGGATGTCGGTTTCCGCGACAAGCGTCGAAAAATCGATCTTCGGGTAGTTAAGGAACGCGCCTATGCTCGCGCCGGGCTTCCGGTGCCCGATTATAAGATGCAGGTTGGAAGCGCCAAGGTCCAAATCTGCCAGGACTACCCTTTTCCCGGCCTGCGCAAAGGCTACGGCCAGGTTGGCGGCCGCAAGCGATTTGCCTACCCCCCCCTTCCCGCTTGCTATCGGAATCACCCGCATTTAATACCCTCATCAATATTTTCTAAAAACAAGAATTCGCTCCGCTTTTAAAACTCAAGTCCGGTTTTGGCGCGGCTCTGCGGTTTTTCAGGCTAAAGGCTTGAAAAACCACGGCTTTAAGCGGAACGCGGGCAGCGTTCCGCGCTTGCTTTTTCAAAACTTCAGTTTTGAAAAAGTCCCAATTCTTTTAATTATCGGAAAAAATCCCGCCTATGTTTACCTGGCGCTCCCTCCCCTACTCTTCCGGCCCGCTTTCCTTGCGGTACGCCGAGCGCTTCCTGTTTTTCAGGTTTTCCATCACCTTAAGGCCGGCCCGCGCCTCCGTCCAAAGCTCCCTCGTCCTTTCCACCTCCAGCGCGGCGGCGGCTGCCTTTTTTAGAAGCTCTTCCTTCTTTGCTTCAAGCCGCGCAATGTAGTTTTCGTAAATCTGCATACGCGGCACCGAGCTTCCGTCCGCAAAGCGCCTCTCGGCGGCGCTTTGCCTCTCGGCGGCTACCGCGTCAAGCCTCCTCTCTACCAGTGAAAGGGCCGATACCGCCCGCCCCAGATCCGCCTTCGCGTCGTTCTCCGCGTGGGAGCGGAGCTTTAGGACTTTTTCCAGCCTGAACGCAAACCTCTTCACGCTCTGTCATTCCTTAGGGACGGCCCCTTCGGAAGCCGGTATCCCTACGCCCGCTATGCCGCCGAGCCGTAACAGGGTATCGCCCAGCGCGGAGGACTCGCCTGTGGCCTGGATCAAAAAGTCCTCGATCTCAGGGCGCTTTGCTATAGCGGCGTCTATGTCCGGGTTGGAGCCCTGTTTGTACGCGCCCGCGTTGATCACGTCTTCCGCCTCGGCATAGTCCGCGACGAGCCGTTTCACGGCGCGGACGGCCTTCCTCGTCTCAGGCCCAGACACCTCCTCCGCGAGGCGGGAGATACTTTGCAGGATGTCTACGGCGGGATAGTGCCCCCGCGAAGCCAGCCGGCGGGAAAGCACTATGTGGGCGTCCAGCGTGGCCCGCACGTTGTCCGAGACAGGCTCGTCTATGTCGTCCCCCTCGACAAGCACCGTGTAAAAGGCCGTGATAGAGCCCCGCCCGCTAGTGCCGGCCCTTTCCAAGAGCTTCGGCAGCATATCGAACACGCTGGGCGGATAGCCGCGGTGCGCGGGGCTTTCGCCGCGCGAAAGCCCGATCTCGCGCTGCGCCCTGGCGAAGCGCGTTACCGAATCGAAGAGCAGCATCACGTTCTTCCCCATGTCGCGGAAGTACTCGGCTATAGCCGTCGCCGTATACGCGCCCTTCAGCCGCAGAAGGGCGCTCTGATCGCCGGTGGCGACGACGACGACGGAGCGCTTCAGCGCCTCGTCGCCCAGGCTGTTCACGATAAATTCGTTCAGTTCCCTGCCCCGCTCGCCTATCAGCGCGATAACGTTCACGTCAGCATGGCTGCTCGCCGCGATCATCCCCAGAAAGGTAGACTTCCCGACACCGGATCCGGCAAAAACGCCGATGCGCTGCCCCTTCCCCACCGCCAGCAGCCCATCGATCACTCGGATCCCGGTGACAAGCCGCTCGGTGATCGCGGGACGCGAGAAGGCGGGCGGCGCTTCGCGGATCGCGGGAGCGCGGCAGGCGACGGTGAGGTTCCCCGCTCCGTCTACCGGCCTCCCCAGCGCGTCAAGGACGCGCCCCAGCATCTCAGGCGAGCAGGGTATCGAGAGGCCGCTCCCTGCGGCGGTCACCTTCGCGCCCAGCTCTATCCCCTCCATGGGCCCGTAAACCATAAGCTGTACGACAGGGCCGTTGAGCCCGATAACCTCGGCCAGAAGCTCCCCGTCCCGCGTCTCGATACAGCATATCTCGCCAATTACGGACCGGGGCCCTGTGCTTTCGACCAGAAGCCCCTGCACACGAAACACGCGCCCGACGCATTTTACGGTACAGGCCGATTCCACGGCCTCCGTGTATTTGGCAAACAATTTTTCCACAGGAAGCCCCCTCCCTAGCTTTTCTTGATGGGCGTCAACTCCAGTATTTTTGATTCAAGTTCCGCGAATTGGACGGAGATGCGGGCGTCCGCCTCGCCGAAGTCCGTTTCGACGCGGCAGCCGCCGGCGTCAACCGACGAGTCCTCGATTATCTGTATCCCGCCCCCGCCTTCCATCAGCCTGACGAATTCGTCCAGATTTTCGGTAGCGGTCTGGATGTCGGCAAGGTTGACCCTGACGACGGCCTTCCCGCCGGTCTTTATCCTTGCGAGCGCCGCCTTTATGTTCTCGACTACGACCTGCCGCTGACTCTCCGATATAACTTTGACCACCTTGCGGGCCACGAGCAGCGCAAGGTCGATGATCTCCTGTTCCGCCTGCTCTATCACCTCAAGGCGCTTGTCCGCGATCCGTTCCATTATCAACTGCGTCCGCGCCACAAGGCGCTTCACCTCGGTCATACCAGCCTCGTAGCCGTCCTTGCGACCCTGTTCGAAACCCCGTGCGGCGGCTTCCTTCGCGGCGGCTTCCGCCTTTGCGACCGCCTCCGCCTCTATCCGGGCCGCGCCGTCCCCGGCCTCCTTCAGTATCGCGTCCGCCTGCGCCCTCGCGGCGGCGCGGGATGCCTCCGTCTCCGCCGTCAGCCTCTCGGCCTCATCGGCGGCGGTCTTCTTGGCGTCCGTGACGATAACCTCCGCCTCTGCGCGGGCCGAAGCGATCATCGCCTCCTTTTCGGCATCCCAACGGGTCTTCCACTCCTCGGCTTCTCTCCGCAAATCGTCCACTGTGGGTCCCTCAAAGGCCGGCAGAATATCGTCCGCCCCCTGCGCCTGACAGGGAGCTTCTTCAACGGCAAACGGCGCGTCAAGCGAAACCACCGCATTCACCGGAACCAGCTCTTCGGGTCTAAAAACCGCCTTGGTCATGCTTTTTTCCTTCCGCCCCCATCATAGGCGTTAAACAGGGCCTTATCAAGCGTCCGGCGAATCTAATTAATGAGCCTCCGTGCGGCAAGCGCGAACCGAAGGTTCGACAGAGTATTAAACCAGACTTTGCGAATAATGAGAAATGAGAGGCTTTCCCAAAACTTCAGTTTTTGGTAGACAAGCTTTGCTTGGGAGACAAGCTTTGCTTGGGAGACAAGCTTTGCTTGTCCAGCTGCCTTGGATTTATATGAAAAAGCGGTCTAAAGCCCGTTTTTTCGGAAGCTTTTCTCAAAATCAGCCGGGTTTTGGAACAGCCTCCCTTGACTAAAATTTTTTTATAAGATACGTTTCTATAAATAGAAACGTATCTATATATAGAAACAGAGGAGAACAAAATGTCAACAAAAATTCCAACCAGGCTTTACCTCTCGCAGGACGAGATGCCCAGGTACTGGTACAATGTAAGGGCGGACATGAAGGACAAGCCCGATCCTATCCTGCATCCGGGCAGCTTGAAGCCGGTGACGGCGGCAGACCTGGAACCGGTGTTCTGCAAAGAAGCGGTGCG
>JAISLM010000156.1 GCA_031290855.1 Spirochaetaceae bacterium | reverse complement strand
CCACTGCGAATAAAGACAGGCAGCCACATCTGCCGCAGGTTACCAAACGGCTTATTCGCAAAGTCTGGTTTAATAGCCCGCCGAACCTTAGGTTCGCGCTTGCCGCGCGGAGGCTCATTAACCGGCCTGTGGAACAGCGGGTTTAAAGCATATTACACCTCATTTAGGGCGCGGCAATCAGTACGCCGCAAGCGGATCAAGCTGTTTTCAAGTTATCGTTTGGTGATGCCGATAATCAAATGATAGTCCGTTTTACAGGGACGGAAATGACAGTGCGGGAGACAAGTAAAATGAAAAAGCTGCTGTTTACGATACTTATAGGCGCCGTGTTGCAGGCGGCGTGTCTCTCGCCGCCTCCTACAAAGCCGGACGCTCCCGCGCCGGCGCCCCGCCCGCGGCTTGCCGTACTGCCGTTCATAAGCGGCGGAGCTATCGTTGACGATTTGGAAGAAACTTTCGCGTGGCGGCTCGCGAATATTCCCGATATCCAGAAATACTACAATATCGTCCCTATAACGCCGCAGATCAGAAAGAACATAAAGCAGGAACAGAACTATCATTCCGCGTTGGACGCCGGGGCCGAAGTGCACGCGGACTATGTGCTGGTTTCTTTTGTAAGGAAGATAGACCGTCAGTGGATTATGTATACGTTGATCATGGATGTCGCCACGAAGGAACTTATCACCGGCGATTACAGGAAGTTCGATTTTCTTGAGGATATTCCGATGCAGTTTCCCGCGATGACGGCAAAGATGCTGGGCGTCGTGTCGCAGGGGAAGAATAACGTGCCCAAACTTGCCGTAGACGTGTGCAAAATACCCCCAATGAATAATATCGCGGCGGACGTTTCCGCCGTGCTGACGCAGCTTTTGGCAAACGAGATGGCGAACAACGGGATGTTCAGGATATTTCCGCGTACCGATAACATCGACGCCGCCAGCATCGCCTACGAAAAAGAAAGAAGGTCAGCGCAAAGCGCCGTAGTCGATAAAAGCGATCTGACTGCCGCCGATTTCGTACTAAGCTGCAAAATATCGTCCCTGACAACGCCGCCGCGGCCTCCGTTTGAAATGCTGGGCGAAATTGTCAATATAGAAAACAACCGCCTTTGGTCGGGCAGTCATGTCAGCTTTGACACCATGGAAGACGCGCCGGAATATATAGTAAAGCTGGCAAAGACACTGAGCACGATACGCTGAACATTTAAGCGTCCCGCCCCGAAGCATTCTTCACGAAAGATCGCGCCATTTTCAATTTGCAGGCATTGCGCTATCATCCAAGAATGCTGATAAAAGATATTTTTAAGGCCGGGGCCCTTAACGGCGAAGTGAAGGTTTCCGGCTGGGTGCGGACAAAGCGCGACATGAAGAACCTTGTGTTTGTCGAGGTGAACGACGGCTCCTGCTTTGCCGGTTTACAGTGCACGTTTGACAAGGGGCGGGGCCTGGACGCCGCGACGGAGGCCGCTCTTTCGCGGCTTACATCGGGCGCGTCCGTTGTCGTGCGGGGAAAACTCGTGCCGTCCCCCGCTTCGGGGCAGAAGATCGAGGTCGCCGCCTCGGCGCTCGTCGTTGTCGGGGAAGCGGACGCGGAGACTTACCCGCTGCAAAAGAAGCGTCATTCGCTTGAGTTTCTGCGGGAGATAGCGCACCTCCGCGCCAGGACGAACACTTTCGCCGCCGTGGCGCGTGTGCGCAGCCGCATGGCCTGCGCGGTAAACCGCTTCTTCGAGGAGCGCGGCTTCTTCCTTGTTCATACGCCGATAATCACCGCAAACGACGCCGAGGGCGCGGGCGCGATGTTCCAGGTTACAACGCTCGACATCCCCGCTCTTGCCGCCGCTTCCACCCCGCCCGACTGGAGCCGCGATTTCTTCGCAAGGCGCTGTTACCTTACCGTTTCCGGCCAGCTTGAGGCGGAAACTTACGCGACAGCCCTTTCAAGGGTCTACACTTTCGGCCCGACCTTCCGCGCCGAGAATTCCAACACGGCCCGCCACCTGGCCGAGTTCTGGATGATAGAGCCGGAAGTAGCCTTTGCCGGGCTATCCGACCTGATGTCCCTGGCCGAGGATTTTTTGAAGTATATTTTTGCCGATACTCTGGAACGGAGCGCGGACGACATGACCTTTTTTGACCAGCGCGTACAGAAAGGCGCGATCGAAAACTTAGAAGCCCTCGTAAAATCGAAGTTCACTCATATAACGTACACGGACGCGGTAAACGAGCTTCAAAAGGCGAAAGACGGCTTCGGCTTCAAGCCGGTCTGGGGCGCTGATTTACAGACCGAGCACGAAAGGTATTTGACCGAGAAGGTCGCCGGAGGGCCCGTGATAGTGACGGACTACCCGAAAGACATAAAGGCCTTCTACATGAAGCTGAACGACGACGGCAAAACGGTGCTCGCGATGGACGTGCTGGTACCCCGTCTTGGCGAGATAATAGGCGGCTCTCAGCGTGAGGACGATTTGGGAAAACTGAAAAAGCGGATGACGGAACTGCGCATGAACATCGAGGATTATTCGTGGTACGTCGATCTCCGCCGCTACGGAAGCGTCCCGCATTCCGGCTTCGGGCTCGGCTTTGAGCGGCTCGTCCAGTACCTTACCGGCATGGCGAACATACGGGACGTGATCCCCTACCCCCGCGCCGCGGGGCAGGCGGATTTCTAGCCGGTCTTTCCGCGCAGGCTGCCGCTGGCAAGCAGCAGCGGTACGCCGGTCCCCGCAAACAAAATCAACGTGATGAACAGCGGAAGCGCGTACCTATAGAAACGGTTCCCCGCGCCTTCCGCCGTAAAAAATCCCGCCAGGTATTTGTTGAACAGCAAGACCGGTATAAGCGCTATCACGGAGAACGCCGTCATCCTCAGCATGAATATGAGCCTTTTCGTCAAAAATCCCTTGATGTCGATGTGCGTTTTTTTGCCAAAAAGCACGAACAGAGCGGCGGTATTTGCCGCGCCGGACACGGACAGCGCCAGCGCCACACCGCCGCCTTTCATCGGCCCCACTAGGAGGACAGCCAGCGCGATGTTTACCGCAAACGAAAAGACGCCCGCCTTTGTAGGGGATGCCGCGTCGTTCCGGGCGTAGAACGCGGGCGCGATTATCCGGTTGAGCGCGATGAAGTAGAGGCCGGCGATGTGGAACCTGAACGCGGTCAGCGTTAGACGCACGGATTCCTCGTCAAAAGAAAGGCTCTGGAACAGAAGCCGTATCACAAGTCCTCCTTCGGCGAGTGAAAAAAAGCTTACTGGTATCGTGATAAGGGCAATTATGTCGAGCGCCGAGGCTAAGCGCCTTTCGTACATATCCCAGTTTGACGATTTCGCGTACTCCGAAAGGTTCGGAAGAATCACTGTGCCTATCGATACGGCGAAAACCCCCAGCATCAGTTCCTGCAAGCGGAGCGAGTATTGGAGGCTTGAAACGATTCCCACGCCGGCCCGCCGCGCCAGCGCCGTCGATACGACGTCGTTGAGTTGGTAGGCCGCCATCCCGATTATTGTAGGCGCCACGAGGCGCAGTACGGCCCGCGTTCCGGGATTGGCGAAGGCGGCCCTCAACCCCGTGAAAAAGAAGCGGAAACCCCGTTTCCAGACGAAAGGCGCCTGAACCGCCGCCTCGAGGAAGCCGCCGGCCAGTATGCCTACCGCTATCGCGCGCGCGGGGTTCTTCGTGTACGGGTGCAAGAGCCAGGCGCACGCTATCGTAACGATGTTCAGTATCACGGGCGCGAGGCCGGACGGCGCAAATACATGAACGCTGTTCAGGATGCCCTGGAAAAACGCGGCTATCGAGATAAAGCCCAGAAACGGAAACATGATACGGGTTAAAAATACTGTTTCGTTCAACTCGGTTTTTCCGAAGACAGGCACGAGGAGCGGCGCGGCGATGATCCCCGCCGCGACCGCGATGCTCACAAGAAACGACAGAAAGGTGCAGAAGCAGGACAGGAACTCGCGTGTTTTTTGCTGGTCGTCTTCTAAAAGATAGCCTTTGAATGTCGGGATAAAGGCCGCCGATATAGAGCCTTCCGCGAAGAGGCGGCGGAAAAGGTTCGGTATCAGGAAGGCGACGGAGAAGGCGTCGGAGAGGGCGCTCGTGCCGAGCAGGGCGGCTTTCGTCATCTCGCGGAACAGGCCCAGCACCCGCGAAACAAGTGTTAGAAGTGAAAGAGCCGAGCCGGAACGGAGCAGCGACCGCGTTGACGGGGGCATCGTTTATGCCGCATTGTCCTGAAACAGCCGCTTCCTGTTCCATTCCGGCAAGAGCGAATCGGGGCCCGCGAGCAGGGCCTGAACAAGTGCGGCGGCGCAGGCGTCCAGAACCTGCTCCAGCACGAAGGCCTCGTCGGGAGTAAAGTCGGAAAGCACCCAGCAGGAGATGTCGGCGTTCTTGTCCTTTTTGCCGCCGGGCCGGCCTATCCCGATACGCAGCCGCCAAAAATCAGCGGAACCGAAACAGTCCCTTATCGAACGCAGTCCGTTATGCCCTCCCAAACCGCCGCCCTCCTTGAAGGCGGCCTCGCCCAACGGCAGTTCCAGCTCGTCATGGACGACAAGTATCTGGCCGCACGGAATCTTGTAGAAATTTGCGGCGGCAAGAACGGACTCCCCTGAAAGGTTCATGTAGGTTTCGGGCATCAGGAAGTACGCCGCGCCTTGCGGTCTGTCGCCGCCGTCACCCGCATAAACGACGCCGTTCCGCGCCCCGCAGGGCGGCTGCGTGACGTTCGGTGCATACATTGAGTCCGCCCGCATGACCTTAGCTCGCTCGGCGCCTGGACGCGCCTCATGAGTCGGCGCAATATCCGCTACATAAAGGCCCCCTCCCCGCATAGCATCTGTCCGCCGGTCAAAATCGGCCAAATTCACGGGCGCGTAGAGCCCTTTGAACTTACTTTGCCATTGCGGGGCGGGACGCAGGCGACCGGCTAGAAGGCGGCCTGTGTTGTGTCTGTTATTCGCGTACATCCTGCCGGGATTTCCCAGCAAAACGACAAGTCTTATCTTTTTCATAGAGGATTCTGTATATATCCATTCTATAGTCAATAAACGCGCCGGTAAAGGAATAGTACTGGCCAAGCGCCGCAAACTCCGGCCAGCTCTAAAGGACGACCAGGCAGCCTGCTTCTACAGCCCTTATCCCGGGGATGTCTCCTCAGCCCTCATCTGATTCCTTGTCAATAATTGTACCCGCTTGCCGTAATATACCCGGTTACGCTAAAGTATGATAGCCTATGGAAGAGCTTACCGGGATTCCGGCGTCGAAGGGTTTGGTGATTGGCAAGGCTCTGCTGTACCTTGAGGACGCGATGCCGGAAATACCGCGCTACGGTATCGAAAAGGCGCGGGTAGACTACGAGTGGCGTCGCTTCCTGTCCGCTGTCGCCGCTATAACGGAAAGGGTTCGCCGAAAGGTCGGCGAACTTTCAGGCGATGGCGAGAAGGATCGCCGCGATATTCTCGAAACTCAGCTTATGATGTTTGAGGATGCCGATTTCCATCAGAATGTCAGGCGCGGTCTGGAAAGCAGGCTGCAAAACCTCGAAAGTATCGTCTGGGATGTTTCGCAGGAACTGATAAGGAAGTTGTCCGCTCTGCCCGGCGCGGAATTCAGGGCGCGTACCGCCGATGTTTCCGGCCTCGCGCAGGAGCTGCTGAACGAACTGCTTTCGATCCGCCAGTCCTCGCTTGCCAGCCTTGACGAAGCGGTGATCGTGGTGGCCCGCGACCTCCTCCCTTCCCAGGCGCTCGCGATGAACAGGGACTTCGTAAAAGGCGTCGTCACGGACGCGGGAAGCCACTTGTCGCACACGGCGATCATAGCGCGTTCCTGCGGGATACCGGCGGTGATGGGGCTTTCCTCCGGTTCGGCGCGGATAAAGACGGGCGACACCCTGGTTGTGGACGGCGGCAAGGGCCTCGTGCTGGTAAATCCCGACAAGGAAACGCTATCCCTTTACCAAAGGCTGATAAAAGAAAGCCGTACAAGGGCCAGGCTGGTGTACAGTTTGGGCGGGCAGAAGGCCGAAACGCGGGATGGCAGGCTTGTCACGCTAAAGGTGAACACGGAAACGCCGTCCGATCTAAAAAAGGCGCTGTCCAAAGGGGCGGAAGGGGTCGGCCTTTTCCGTTCCGAATTCATATTTCTGTCGGAAGGCCGGACGGCGGACGAGGAAAGCCAGTACCGCGCCTACAGGTCTATGCTGAAGGCCGCCAAGGGTCTGCCGGTCACGATACGCACACTTGACGCGGGCGGCGACAAGATGATCCCGGCTCTTTTCCAGGGTAACGTCGATGAAAAGAATCCCCTGCTGGGCTGGCGCTCGATTCGCTTTAGCCTTTCCGTGCCCGATATCTTCAAGACCCAGCTGCGCGCAATCCTGCGCGCCTCCGTTCACGGTAAAGTGCGGATAATGTTCCCGCTGATCTCAGGGCTTGCGGAACTGGAGCAGGCGCTCGGGTTTCTGGAGGAGGCGAAGGCGGAGTGCGCCGCAAACAATCAGCCCTACAGCGGCACTATCCCGGTCGGTATTATGGTCGAGGTGCCTTCCGCCGCCCTTATAGCGGACAAGCTGATAGAGAAGTCCGATTTCTTTTCGATAGGCACCAACGATCTGATCCAGTACACACTGGGCGTCGATCGCGGCAACGAAAAGGTCAGCTATCTGGCCCGGCCTACCCATCCGGCAATACTCCGACTTATCAAGATGACTATAGACGCCGCCCACAAACAGGGAAAGCCCGTCGCGATGTGCGGAGAGATGGCGGGCGAGGCGGCCCTGGTACCGCTTCTTGTGGGTCTGGGTCTCGATGAATTCAGCATGAACGCGGCGGGACTTGTCGATGTTAAGCGCATTGTCCGCGAATGTTCTTTTGACAAATGCCAAAAACTCGCCAAAAAAGCCCTGAACTGCGCCGGCCCCGAAGAAGTCATGGCCTTGTTAGCGGGCGGAGCTTAAGCCCCGCCGCCGGTCTTTTCCGCTCACCCCTCCATTTGATTCACGAAGGTTAAAGTTGGTAACACCCGCAAAAAATGTTAATGGACGGGTTTGCCGGGCAAAGCTCCTGGCCTGCGCCCGCACACGCCCGGCAAACAAACCGCACGGCGGAATATCGCCGCTTGACTCGCCCGCCACGGCAAAATAGATTGCAAATATGAGAAAAAAGAACAGGTATATCAGGGTGATATTGCCTGAACCGCAGACAGAAAAAAAACTGTGCCCTTACTGCAAAAGCGGAAACGGTGAAAAAAAAGAGATATACGATTCCCGGGAAGACGCGTTAAATAGGGCCGAATATATAAATATAGAACGCGGCATGAACCTTACTGTTTATATGTGTCCGTATAAAACCGGCTGGCACCTGACCAAGGGTAAAGCGGACATCGAGCCTGATCTAGCCCCCGTTCCGATTCTGCCTCCGCCCGGCAGCCGCGTCGATTGGGTGGTGGAAAATGACGGGGACGTTCCCGTTTGGGACGAAAAACCTCCCGCGCCTCCGCCCGCGAAGCCGCCGATCCCGATACGGAGGGTCGAAGCCCGCGAAAATGGCGGCAATGTTTCGCGGGAAGGCCGGGTTGTGGAGATAGTAAAGACTGTCAGCATAGAGGACACGTTCAAGATAAGCCTTGACAGCCCTTTTTCTGCCAGCCTCGCGAAAGAGTTCCTCGACGACGAATACCAGCAGATAACGATTCACACCGGGCCCGGCGGCGCGGGCCGTACCGACAGTTATACGGCTCTGGTGAAAAAGACCCTGATGCAAAAATATAAAATCAAAAAAAACAGTTCCGTAAAAATCATTGTCAGCGGAAAATGTATAAACAAAAAAACAGTATGGCGCTGCGTCAGCATAATCCCGTATCCGTAAAACGGCGGGCCTCTTCCATAAGGCAGGGCTTGACGTTATAATCATCAGTATGATAAAAGCCGTCGCCCAATTTATCCTCGCCCTGAATAGCAATGAAAAAAAAACGCAGGTTTCCGCCGGTTTTTCCTGGGGCGTTCTGCTGGCCCTGCTGCCGGCCGGGAATGTTTTTTGGATAGCGTTGTTTTTTGTATCGCTTTTTTTCAGGCACAATCAGGGCGCCAAACTGCTTGTAACGGCGCTTCTTAAACTTGCCGTGCCGGCCGTTTACCCGTTCACAGACCGGATAGGCTGGGCGATACTTCATACCGACAGGCTGCAACCGTTCTTTACGACGCTGTACAACACGCCGTTCGTGCCGTTTACCCGCTTCAACAACACGCTTGTGGCGGGCGGACTTGCGGCCGGTATCATTCTTTGGCTTCCGGTATTCGCGCTGGTGAACGCGCTTATTCCGCCGTACCGTAATTCGGTTTTGCCAAAAATTGCAGACTCAAGGATCATCAAAGCTCTTAAAAAATTGCCGCTTTTTTCAAAAGTAGGCGCCGCCGTTAGCGCGTTAAAAAATATGCGCGCCTCAGATCCGGGGGCGATGTGAGCGCCGTGACAAAAAAAATACCGCCGCTGTTCCGTAAACCGATACCGGAAAAAAGCTTCGAGAAAAGCATCATCAGGCTGATAGAGATAAAGGCCGACAAAGAGTACCTCTTTTCGATGTTTGAATTGAAAGACGGTTTTTATACGATAAAACCCGGTATTACAAAAAAAGATGCCGCAAGGCTAAAGACGCTTGCCGGGGCGATCAAATCCAACCGCGCCTGGCCTGTCCGCGTTATCCCGCTTGCCGCCGCCGCGATAATGGTTTCAGCCGCCGTAACGTTCTGCCTGTTTTTCATGAATCCGCTGCTGGAACGGGCGCTTGAAAGCGGCCTGGAAAACCTGTTCGAGGCGCGCGCCGAAGTTGACGGCTTCCGCCTCAATCTTTTCCGTTTCAGGATCGGCGTGTCCGGCATAAGTGTGGCGGACCGCGATAACCCGATGACAAACCTGTTTCAGACGGGACGCCTCGCGATACGGCTTCTGCCGGAGGCCGTCCTGAAAGGAAAAGTCTATATCGAGGAGGTAAGCGCCTCGGAGATACGATTTGGTACGCCGCGCCCGGTTTCCGGCGCTCTGCCCGGCCGTCCGCCCAAAAAGACAAAACCGAAAACGGAAGCGCCGCCGCCTCCGCTCGTTGACCTTGCCCAATTTGACGCGGCGGAGCTTGTGCGGCGCGAAGCGGACGGCATGGCGTCAAAGAAGCTGTACGACGAAGCGGCGGCGTTCTACGCCCATACGCTTGAAACATGGAACACGCGAGTCGCCGATTCAAAAAGACGTATCACGGAATTACAGAATGCGGTAAAGCCTTTCGTCGAATTCAATATCAACAGCATTGACGTGCGCAACCCCGCCGCGATACGGAACGTTATAAAGCTGATAGACGACGGGAAGACCGCGCTTGACAGGATCAAAGACGCGGCGGACGAGGCAAACGGAATTGCCGGCGGTATGCAAGAAGATATAAAAAATGTTGACGCGCTGCGGAAAAGCGCGGCAAACGCGGTGCGGGCCGACATCGATCATCTGAAATCCTACATCGATTTTTCAAGCGGTACATACAGGGGCATAATCGATCCGGTACTTCGACAGATTCTTACCGGCGCGGCCTGGCGCTATATAAATTACGGACGGCGGGCGCTGGAAGTTTTTGAAAAAATAAAAACCGTCCAAACGATGGTACAGGCCCGTCAAAAAACCGTAAAAAAAGAAAAGTTCAAAGGCCGCGATGTTGTTTTTCCGTCCCGGCGGTACCCGTCATTCTATATGGGGAAGCTGGCGTCGGACTTTACAATTCAGGGCTGGAACAGCGCGTTCGATCTGCGCGACCTAAGTTCCGCCCCTGAAATTACCGGCAGACCCGTGTTGTTAAAGCTGTCCGTCGCGGAAACCGGGAAGGGCGGACGTTTTGTTTCGTTTGCGGGCAGCGCGGACTTCCGCGATTCTGCGGCGGAACTGTTTGGCGCGGAACTGCGGGGCGGCAACTTTCCGTTCAGCGCGGCGGCGGAACTTGACGCTATCGGCATAGGCGGTTTTAACGGCCTTGCCGGCCTCGAAGTAACAGCGGCGGGCGGCAGGGACGGCGGCGTGTACATAGCTGGAAGCGCCAAGGTCAGCGACGCCGCGCTGCTAGATCCGCGAGGCACCGTGGCACAGGCGATAGCCCAGGCGGTGGACGAGGCGGACACGGTGGAACTCGGCTTTAACTATGCCCGTTCCGCGGGATCGCCGGACGATACTTTTTCGGTCGATACAAACATAGACGAGCTCGTAGTCACGGCACTGAAAAAAACGGCGGCGGAGTACGCGAAAAAGGCGGCGGCGGAACTGGAACGCGCTGTCCGCTCGTACATAAGCGGGTATGTCAGTACCGAATACCTGTCAAACGACGATTTGGACAAACTTTTTGCGGCGGCCAGAGGCGACAGGGACGCCATCGGGGGGCTGGAGTCGCTTGTTCGGGACAAGCTCTCCGAAATGGAAAGACGGGTGAAGGGCGCGGCGGAAGAAAAAGCGGCGGCGGCGGGGGAACAGGCCAAACAGGAAGCCAGGCAGCAGGCGTCAAACGCCGCCCAAAAGGCGGAAGACGCGGCAAAGAGCGCGCTGCAGGGCTTGTTCAAACGGTAAGGGGCTCGCAGCCCGTCCGCGCCTATACGCTGATTCTGAATCCGACCGTGTTCGGCGTGACGTACAGCGCGATGTTACCGGTCTTTTCGTTGTTCAATAATTTGCTGAAACCGCGGCCTACGGTTTTGCCGATCGCGTAACCGATCAGTGCGCCGGCAAAAACCTCCGACGACCAATGAACGCACCAAGAAACGCCCAGCCCGATAAGTACCGCATAACTGTACGAAGCGGCTTTTACCGGCAGATTATCATGATAGATCTCGGACAGCGCGGCGGCGGCGGCAAAGGCGTTCATCGTATGACCGGACGGCCAGCCCGCTATAAATCCCATCTTCCCAAAGCCCCATTCAAACTCGTTGCTGTAATCCACCGGATCGGAACTTCTTTCGTGGTCGAGTATATCGGTAATTCCGGGCGATGCCCTGCCGGTGATCCCCTTTAAAACCGCGCTGTACGCGACCGATAGCAGCAACGATTGTCCCAGAGCCAAACCCGCCGCCTGTAGTTTTTGATCCGTTTTGCCGCGTCCGGCCATATAGAAAGCTATCGGCGACGCGAAAGGCATGATGTAGCCGATAAATAACGAAGGATAGCCGCCGTTTATCAAGGCGGGGCGTTTGTACACAAACCGGTTGTATTGCCAGTCAAAACCGCTGTCTATCATCAGGTAGCTTCCCATTGCCGCCGTTATGAAATTCAAACCGTCATTAAACAGCAGGCTGGCGACCGCGTTTTTGCCGATACCGTGAAACAGCTTTGAAACAGGAAGCGCCTCGGCGGCGGTCTCCTCCGCGCTTACCCGTAAAGGGAGGGTAAAACTAAAAACCAGCAAAAACCCGATTGTTTTTCGGCAAAAAATCCGCAAACCGCGCTCCTCACAAAAATATGGGTCATTTAAATATACCTCGAAATGGCGCCTGTGCGTTACCATGTTTTGTTCTGCCGTTACCGCCCTGTCCTGCCGAACCGCCGAGATGACCGAATAGCTTAACCGCCCGCTGTCCGCTGCCTGCCGCCAGAAAAAGCCAGTTATTTGCCTTGTTTACAATTAAAATAACTCAACAATTCTTTGGCGGACATATTTTGCGTCTCGGCATAAATCTGCGCCTGAATGCGGCTTTTCATTTTTATACAATCAAATTGTTTCTCTTTAGTCTTTATCATATTTCAACAGCTCATTCTTCCTCAATGTGTTTGTTTGCTAGATCGATCAAAATAATCGCCGACTATTGAAGTGTCGATATAAATTCTTGCAGCCATGTTTTTAGCTCTTCCATTTTGTCATTAACCAAATTTTGACTGTCTATTCACACTGTCCTGCGGTCGTCGAGCTGACCAATATCCTCACTGTCAGCTACTCACCGCCGCCCATGCCGGGCGGATTAGAAAAGATATTGTATTGCGGATCATTGGGAATGCGGGCAAGAGCGGTAGCATTTTGGCTCACATCATCGCTTACCC
>JAISLM010000155.1 GCA_031290855.1 Spirochaetaceae bacterium | reverse complement strand
TGTCCGTTGCCGTGCCGTTGCCGGAAGCGGCGGTTGACGAGGGAAGCGCCGCCACAACCGCGACTTCCGCTGTTTCCGTGACGACAGGCTCCTCTTCGGTTTCGATGATTATCTCCGCTCTTTCTTCCTGTACCGGGACTATTTCAGGCGGTTTTTCTTTTACCGGCGGAGGAGGCTTCACCATCACTTTCGGGGCGGGGGCTTCTTCCTTGTATTCTGAAACATTGACGAGTTGGACAAGAACGGCTTCTTCGGCCTCGACGGGAATGCTTTTGGAAACGGCTATCACGCAGAAGAGAATCACGGTGTGAAAAACGGCGGAAGCCGCGACAATGCCAAGCCTGATTTTTTTATCTTTATCGATCATCACTAATCCTCCACCGTTTTTGTTGACGCTCTACTTCGTTACATTGAACGAAACCAACGAAGTAAAACTTTCCGTGTCATAGTACGGACTATTTGAGATCGGCCTGGTATAAGAGGCTTTTACAATCCATAAATCCTTTGCGTCTCGATTATTCGGTATCGCTATTGACGCCTCGCCGGAAGCGTTTGTCTTGATGTTTTTTACCGCCCATGCGTCCTCTTCGTTAGTGTTGTATTTTTTGTATGTCGCTGAAATTTCCACGTTGGGCAGTGCCCGGCCGTTCAGCAGAACTTTGAATACGGCGGTTTTACCAACCGCCATATCGGCGGGATTCGTTACAGGCACGATTTCCAGCGGCAGACCCAGAGGCGTTGAGAAAGAAGTGTCGCCTGGCGAGGGATTAACGTAAACTTTGCACCATCCTTCGCTATAGCTTGATTTGCCTACACTGACGCCCAAAGCCTGTAGGGTAGCTTTCGTTCCCGGCATATACCCGCCCGATGTTGTAGTGGAGCTAACCCCGGGAGTCCTGTTCACCACAACCATGCTCGGCGCGCCGGCGGGAAGGGCGAAAGTCGCTTTTAACACTTTGAGTGTCTCGTCCGGGGCGGAAGTTACACGTGCATCCACAACCTTATTGTTCTGTAGAACATAAAAAATATTCCCGCTTCTATTAGGCATTATGTCGCCCACAAATAATTTATGCGTGGAATAAACGTACAGCGTAACGGTATTGCCTGATTTATAGGCTTTTGTATCACTGACTGCCGCAAACCAATCATGAGCAAACAGGCTGTTCAAAAAAACACCAGCCAAAAAAACCAAAATTACATTTTTTTTCATTTTATCCTCCAGATAAATAAATTCTAAAAATATGTTTATAACCGCATATCAATAGTGTGCGGTAACCGATATGTTGAAACTGCGCCCCGGCTCAGGCATATACGCGGTTCGATAGTAAAGCTCGTCCATAAGATTGTTAATTTGCAGAAACGCCGTAAAATGTTCCCCAATATCGGCGCTTAACCCGATGTGAAAGAGTACATAATCGCCCAAATACCTGTCTGTCGCATCGTGACTGGTCCCAACTATAGCATCAGGAGCTTTCGATTCAAGTTTTGCTCCCATATACTCAAAGCGGGGCATGAGGCGAATATTCTGAACCAAGCCAAAAGCCTTTTTCCCGAAAGGCGCGATGCTAAAATATCCGTTAGCCGTAAGCTGGGGGGAATCCTGTATGACTTCATTCGCATCACGATTGTTTGTTTCTAAAATTTTGTACTTGTTTACGCCTAAAGCGCCGCCCATTGTAAGGTAGTCATTAAGGAACATTTCCGTTCCAAAATCCACACCGTAATAAATGTTTTCATTTATATTCTGATATTGACTGGTATAAAGTGGGTCATTTTTAAGCGTAACACTGGCTATTTTGTCTATCTCGTAGTCGGTATAAATCGCGGATGAAATACGAATGCGGTCAAAGAAATAGCCCCGGTAACCAAACTCAAAAGTATGCGTCTGCTCGGGCCCCAAATCAGGATTCGGCTTTGTTAGCTCACCTCTGGAGTTTGGGGTTATGCTTGGATTAACGGCACTTTCCTTTTCGTTAAAATTCGGGAAACGATTCTTCTTGGCATACGTTAAATGAAGCTCGTGCTTTTTTGCCTCGTCAATATCGTAAAAGAAAGCTAATCCCCACTGTGGCATGGCGAGGAAATTACCTGTATCCGATTTAATCGGAGTACGCGCCGCATCGTTA
This sequence comes from Spirochaetaceae bacterium, assembly GCA_031290855.1. GTDB lineage: Bacteria > Spirochaetota > Spirochaetia > Treponematales > Breznakiellaceae > JAIRMY01. The sequence continues at coordinate 1,581 of JAISLM010000155.1, read as the reverse complement.
TTCCACCTGTCCATACGAACAGGCTGTGACATATCCAGCCCGATTCCCATAATGGCGGTAAAATCTTCAAGGAAATTTGCCGTGTATTCAACGCCGCCGAAGTAAATAATATCTGACAGCAATCTAGTCGCGTACTTGTCGGTATGTTCGGGCTTCTCTCTGACGCTAAAACCGTTGTACAGATTATAGTCGTTCTTTTTGAACTGAATCCCGCCTTTAATTATGCTCCAATCGTTTATGTTATAAGCTCCTTCAAGATTTACGCCGTAAGTATAGCTGTTAAGGTCCGCAATAGTATAATTGTCGCTTTTGTACTGCGGCCAAATTAGATTGGTCGCATAACTTGATTGGGCCAGGGTCAACTGCCTTTGGTCAAACAAACTAAAGTAGCCGTGTATACCCGCATTAAATTTCTCATCATCCCAAACCGTGTGAAGCGCCGCGTCATGCCTGTTACGGTAGGGAAATCCCATGAATGTAGTTTGACAAACCTCCTGTTTGTCAGGATCGGTAGCATTGGGGGACCATGTTCTATTCCCGGCTCTTGTCGGTGTCCACCCGTCCGGTAATTGCATTTTTGAGAAATAAGCGTAAGTCGCCCATATATCAAGCTGGTCAAGGGGATTCGCGCCCAGCATAATATTTGCGTCCAGCGTGTTCGACTCGGAAAAAATCCTGTTTCCTTTATGCTGCGGGTCGCCGCCCTCTTCCGGCGGTCTTGTGTCTTTCGGCTCAAAACTGTTAGGCAGCCGCCAATGGTCTACATAGCGCTCCTGAACGCCCGCCCTCACATAAAATTTATCGAGCCGTGAACTCACCGTTACCGCATCAGTAGTATTGGCAAAGCCGCCGCCGTCAAAGCCAATACCCACACTGCCGTCAAGCCCAAGCAATTTTTTCGGTTTTGCCGTCCGTATCATCAGCGCCCCGCTGCTGACATTTGGCCCCAGCAGCACCGATGTGTAACCTTTCGTAAGATCGATGCTCTCAATTCCTTCCGTAAGCATACTTGCGTAGTCCGTCTTGGAACCGAAGCCGCCGTGCTGGTTGGAAATGGGAACCCCGTCAACTATAACAGTCAGCGAATCGCCGCCGTATCGGTTACTCTTACCGCGTACGTTAATTCCGCCAAGTTCAAGACCGGCGTGACCTCCGGTAGGCGTTACACCGGGAATCCACCGCAAAACATCGTAGAGGGTACTATCATTCCGCTCCCGCATCTGTTCACGGCTTATGTGTTCTGTTGTTTCACGTTCCGCCATGACTGCGGCTTCCGGCAAAACGATAGTCTCATCGCTTTCAGCCGTTTCCTGCATGGCTATAGTTTCGCCTTCAGATGCGGGGGGGGGGGGGGTAAATCGTCCTGCCCGAAAACCTGGGCGGACAAAACCAAAAAAACGGTGAATGCCAGCGCGTGTACGCGGAACATTACCCGGCAGTCAAACTGCGATGCGCGTACTTTGCGTACGGCGCCAAAATGAGACTCGTGCATACTGTCTCTCCTCCAAAAGTTTTTTTACGAAAAAACAGGAGCAAAATTCAAATTGCCCGTCCTTCGTGCCCGTATAAACACAAAGGACG
>JAISLM010000154.1 GCA_031290855.1 Spirochaetaceae bacterium | reverse complement strand
GGGTAAGCGATGATGTGAGCCAAAATGCTACCGCTCTTGCCCGCATTCCCAATGATCCGCAATACAATATCTTTTCTAATCCGCCCGGCATGGGCGGCGGTGAGTAGCTGACAGTGAGGTAACGCAAAGGTGCCAGGCACCAGCTAAAGATGTGGAAACAGCGCCATCCATGGCGCGAAGCCGGTACGCTATATATAGCGCAGGGGTCAGACCCCGTAGCGGACGGCAAGGTAACGCGGGGGTGTCAGTCGCCGTTTAGGGCCGCCGGTACGGGCAGCAACCCCCTCGGCCACCGCACGACCAGTTCCCGGTGTTCGCCGGCCGGCTGCGGAACTGGCGTTTGGGGGACGGGACGAACCCGGTTTCGGTAAATTTAGGCGGAGTTAGGGTTTAAGATACCGCGCCTAAACTTCGGTTCGCGCTTGCCGCGCGGGGGCTCATTAAAAGTAACCCGGATGACATGGGTTGTTGTATTACGAGAAATTACGAAAAGGGCTAGTTCCGGAACGGAACAAACCTTACAAACGATTTAGCGCTTACAAGACACCCCTCCGCTCTACGGAGGGGAGGTTTCATTGATGCGGTTGGGAAATAGCAATTTCCTTTGCACCATGCCTTGACTGACCGATAAATACTGTTCCCGCAGTACTTCACTAAAGGCTTCGTGCAGTGCCACACCCCCGCTATTGGAATGAAACCTGCCGCGCTACGGTATCCAGGCTTTCAAAGCAGCGGCGTGTTTTGGGCAGGGATTGCAGGAAGAGCGAGCCATAGCGTTTGCGGAGCAGGCGGCTGTCCAGTATCACGACCGCGCCGTAATCGTCAGCGCGGCGGATCAGCCTTCCGAAGCCCTGTCGGAACCTCATCACCGCTTCCGGCACGGACAGATCGATGAATGGGTTGCCGCCCCGCCTTTCAATGCATTCTGAACGCGCCTCAAAGAGCGGGTCGTTGGGGGACTTGAACGGCAGGCGGCACATTATCACAAGGCGGAGCGTGGCGCCCGGCGCGTCCACCCCCTCCCAGAACGAGTCGGCGGCGAACAGTACGCTGCTTTCGTCGCTGACGAAGGCGCGGAGCAGGCGGGAGCGGTCGTCTTCGCCCTGCCTGAGACAGCGTATGCCGAGCGCTTCCAGCCTGGGGGCCGCGCTTCTGTAGGCGGAGGAGAGGCTTTCAAACGACGTAAACAGCGCGAGCGCGGAACCGCCGGTCGCCTCGGCCAGGCGGAAGACCGCCTCGTTCACGAAGCCCTGAAAGTCTCTGCCGTTGGGTTCGGGGGCGTCCGCCGGTACGGCGGTCAGGCAGACGCTTTCGTATGGGAACGGCGACGGGAACACGCCGTTCAACACGGTTTTTGTCCCGCCGTCCGGGTTTTTCGCCCGGTCTATGCCGGAACGGGACATCCAGTACCTGAAGTTGCCTGAAACGGTAAGCGTCGCCGAGACGCAGACTACCGTCCTGTTCGCCTCGAAAAGCGCTTCCTTGAGCTGTTCCGCTATGCTGACGGGCGCGGTGTTGAACTGCGCCCAGTCGCCGCCGTCAGCGCGGACGGAGTGCCGCCTCTCTATCCAGACCGCTTCGAGCGGGTGTTCCCGGTAAGCGACGAATATGGAACAGACGCCGGCCATTTTTTGAAGGCGGCGCAGGGCGGAACGCAGTTCCCAGACAAGGTCGTCCCGCGCCGCGCTTTCGTTGGGCTTTTCTTCCGCCTCCTCGGCGAGGGCGGCGACCCGGCCCGCGAAGCCGAGCAGCAGGCGGCGCGTCTTTTCGACGGACGGAAGCAGGCGGGCCGATATCAGCTTGTCCCGTGCCGGTACCAGGCGGAATACGCTTTCTTCCCCGCAGAGTTCCAGCGCCTGCCGGTTCAATTCCCCGGCAGCCTCCTGTATGTCCTCGATTTCCGTCTGCCAGTCGCCGTCACCCTCCGCCGGGGGAAGCAGCGCGGCAAGCCTGGCGATAAGACCGCTTGTCCGCGCCCCCCGCCGTCTCCAGAGGCGGGCCACTTGCCGGAACAGGCCCGGGGCGGAGAACTGGCCCGTGAAAAAGCTGGTGGCGGAGTTCTCCGTTTTGTGCGCCTCGTCGATCACGACGCGGCGGTAGGGCGGCAGTACCACAGTCCCGCCGTAACCTGCCCCGTCCCGCCGCGCCGCGAGGTCTGCGAACAACAGGTGGTGGTTCACAACGAGGATTCGGGCGTCCGCCGCTTCGCGCCTCTGCTTCATCACGAAACAGTCTTCGCGGGCGTAGCAGCGCATCCCCATGCAGGCGTCCGCGTCGGAACAGACCCGCGCCCAGAGGCCCTCGTCCGGCATGAACGGAAGGTCCGAGCGCGATCCGGTCGCGGAACTTGAGGCCCACTCGACGACGGCGCCGAACTCTTTTTCAGTGCCGCCAAGGTCAAGGTCAAGCTGGTTTTGGTTCAGCATATCGTTGAGCCGCCTGCGGCAGAGGTAGTTCCCCCTCCCTTTCACGAGCACGGCCTTTACCGGCCTGGGGAGCGCGGAATTGACCAGCGGGATGTCCTTTTCGAACAGTTGCTGCTGCAAGGTTATGGTCGCAGTGGAGATCACGACACGCTCGTTGTTAAGGCCGGCGAAACTGATTGCGGGCAAGAGGTACGCGAAAGATTTTCCAACGCCTGTCCCCGCCTCCGCCGCGGCGAGGCTGTCCTCGTTGAAGGCGCGTATCACAAGGCGCATCAGTTCGAGCTGGGAAGAGCGGTTCTCGTAGGCGGGCAGTCTTATCGCTATGGATCCACCCTCCGTCAGCCGGGCTATTATCGAGTCGGCGTCAAGCATGACCCGCTTCCTGCCGCTAACCGGTTCGGCTATAACGTAAACCCGGCTCACGCTGTTGTCAACGATGTACGAGCCGATGCCGTCCTCCGCCGCCCGCGCCGCTATCAACAGGTCGTTGTCGCTCGGCGAAAGAAAGCCTTCGGGATGGTTGTGTATCAGAACATCCGGCATCCCGTCCCCGTCCTGCCCGTAAACCGCCGGAACCGCGCCCCCGTTGCCTCGCGCCAGCACTCTGACGCTTTCAACGCGCCCTCCAGCGTCAAGGAAGCCTGCGGCAAACACCTCGTTCCCGCCCGCGCCGCTTATCGCCTCGCGCAGCTTTTCGGCGGAGTCCTCGGTAAATATTTTTTCAACGCCGGCGCGTCCGGTACTTTCCATTTTTTTAATATATCAGAAAGTTCCGGTTAGTAGGAGTTAGGCGAAATGGGGCTTGAATTTATTCGCAGTGGGGTCTGCTCCCCCGCCGTGTCCCTCCTTATAAGGTTAGGCAGGAAGTAAAACGTCAGGCACAAACCGCATCGCGGTTTGCCGTTGTGTATTGTGCCGGTGGCACAATACACACGCGGAAGCTTGACGCTGTTTTGTGGCGGTGAGGTTCATCCGGGGTTTTTCCGGCCGGCTGCTCCTCAACCGGCCGGTGTTCCGGTTTTTTGGTGCTGCCGAAACATACCCCGATTCTGCCGGCACAGAGGGCTTCCGGCACTCCATAGCCCTGTAAGACGTCCCTGAACGCCTCAAAAAATACCCCTGAAGGCATTAGTGTTCGCACGGATACAGTCTTTTTTCCGTATCGCTTCGTTAGTAGTGTTTGCCGGATGCCTCCCGGCGTTTCCGTGAATGACCGCCCCGCCGCCTTGTTCCCGTACCGCTTTTTTCAGGTGTTTTACCCGCCGTGTACTCACGCCAGGTTTCATGTCCGCCTTCCGGATAAGCCGGTTTCGGGTATGAAATTAACCCGCCGCGCAACAAGCCCGCGCTTATAGGTTTGAACCATTCGCCGCACATGGCGAACTTTTTCATAAACGCCTCATCGCTGAAGTCCCCTGTTTTCAGGGAGAACGCGACCGTGCTGACCGCGATAAGCGACACTCCGCCCGACAGATGAAACAAACAGAGCATGATTAAATCCGCAGGCGTTTTGATTTCACGCGCCCGCCGTATAATTCCGAGTTCTATACATTTTCGCTCGTAATCTTCTCCGGGTAACGGTAGTAACCGGGCTATCGACGGCATACTACAAACCCCCGCATTTTTTACAGCATACCGTTAAACCAACGGACTGTTAAGTCTAAGTTAGTGCGTATG
>JAISLM010000153.1 GCA_031290855.1 Spirochaetaceae bacterium | reverse complement strand
AGCCCGGCCACCGTCAGCGTGGCGAAGGGCAATACCCAGACGTTCAGCGCCACGGTAACAGGCACGAACAGCCCGTCGCAGGAGGTAACATGGAGCGTGGCGAATAAAAACAGCGCGGGCACCGGTATCAGCGGCGGCGGTATTTTGACCGTGGCTTCAGACGAGACGGCGGCAAGCCTGACCGTTAGGGCCGCGTCCGTAGTGGACGGCACGAAGTCCGGCACGGCGGCGGTAAGCGTGGTTTCCGGCACAAAGGATATAACCGGTTTCAGCATCAACGGCATAGCGGGGGGCATCGATTCAGACCAGAAGACGGTCACGGTCACCCTTCCTAACGGCACTCCCGTTACAAGCCTTAGCCCCCAGATCGCGCACAACGGCGCGGGCATCAGACCCGCCTCCGGCACTGCGCGGGACTTCGGAAGCCCGGTCACATACACGGTTACGGCGGAGGACAACTCGACCGCGGAATGGAGGGCGAGAGTCGAACTTAGGCCGCTGGACACGATAGCGAAGATCGACGCCTACCTCGGCAGCTTGTCCGGCGGAGGGAGCGCCGCCAGTCCCGTCCCGCTGCCGGTACAGCTTAACCTGCCGGACGCGGACCAAGGCTGGGCGGCACAGCTTTCCAAGATACAGGAGAAGGGGAAGTACGTGGCGCTCGACCTGTCCGCCTGCGCGATGGCGGGCACGGAGTTCGACCCCGGCGGCGCCAACACCGGCGAGAGACGGATCGTATCACTCGTCCTCCCCGCCCCGGCGGAGAGCATAAAGGCGGGCGAACAGATTTCGCCCACCTTCAAGAACTTTACCGTCCTGAAGAGCCTTGGCGGCGCAAACGTTACGGCGGTCGGCGGCTACGCCTTCTACAATTGCGGCGCCCTCTCCACGGTGGACCTGCCCGCCGCGACAGGTGTCGGCAACTGGGCCTTCGAGGACTGCGACGCCCTCGAGACGGTGAACCTCCCCGCCTTGACAAGCGTCGGCACCGGGAACTTCGCAGGCTGCTCCGTCCTCGCTACGGTGAACCTCCCCGCCGCGGCAAGCATCGGCGACGGGGCTTTCATTGACTGCTCCGCCCTCGCCGCACTCAACATTCCCGCCGTGACAAACATCGGAGCGGACGTTTTCGGAAACACCGGGGGCCAGGCCGCGCCGTCCGTGTCTGGAAGTGGCGACAGCGCCTCCGGCACCTTTTCCAAGAACGTTACGATCAGGACCACGGCATCCCCGGCGGGTTACGGCGACACATGGCAGACCAACTTCAGGAAAGCGTTCGGCGTGAGCAGCGGCCCTTACACCGTTAACATCAACCTGGGCTTCCAAACGATAACGCAGTAGCCCGTTCCCCCGGGCAGAGCCCGCCTCCTCCTGGAGGCGGGCTTTTTTTCCGCAGCGCGGGCGGTCGCCTGGCGCCGTCAGAGCCATACCACGCTATATGTGGGGCCGGGGTCAGACCCCGGTGGCGGCCTAAATCGTTGTCCGCTAATGAATTGGAGCGGCGGCAGGGGTCTGACCCCGGTCCGGCCTAAATCGTTAACCGGTAATGGTTTAGAGCGATGAGGGATGCGAATAAAGCACAGTCGCCGGATTTGCCTGGCGCCGGTGAAAGCCGGTACGCTATATGTGGGGCCGGGGTCAGACCCCGTGACAGGTGGCAGGGGCTGCCAGGCGCCGTTTAGGGCCGCCCGGGAGGGCGGCGTGGGTCAGACCCCGCCGCGAATAACGGGCGGGAACGATGAACGGGACTGACGAATCGCGGGCGTCCCGGAAAAAGATACGGGAACCGGAAGCGGCCCTGGCCGGCGCACACCGGGCTTGAGACACATGGTTGCCGTTTTCCGCCCGGTACGTCGAAGTGGAACAAGGTAGAGCATCGCCTATTTTGTTACATCAGCAGGAAGTGGCAAGGGAAAGCACTGATCGATGTGGAAACCGCGATAAACCTGACTGGCTCAACCACCACGTCAACAGGGCTCACCGTTACCTGCCGGCTTGATGACACAGTTTACGAAACCACCCAATCAGTCCCGGATGAGGAATACGAATCAATCCCTTTGACACGCCCTGCTCCGTTTGAAAGCTGGAATTATGCCCTGCATGGTATATGATTTCAGCAATATACAAGGTGCTGTTCCCGCCCCTATATTACTGAACGCAATGGGTGAAAGCGGCCGGCCGCCCTAAACAGGCCAAGGGCCGCTGCCTGAACGTATAATTTTTATTTCGCTGTCGGTCATATCGAGTATTGTAGAAAGGGTAAGCGGCAAATCTTCTCCGCTGTCGAGAATCAGGTCTATACCGGCAATATCTTCCAGTTCGCAGCCCTGTTCAAACAGATCGTCCTCATCGATGCTCAAAGTTTCATTACCACCGGGATGCGGCGCTTGTTTAGGGTGCCCGGAAGAAAGCATGGTTTTTTTTGCCGTTATCGAATAGAGCGGACATCCAAGGCTTTTAATCAGAGCCTGCGGCACGGGATGTGAACTTATGCGGACACCCAGTTCGTTGCGGCGCAGCCCAAGGGACTTTTCCACGCCCAAAAGCGTGTCCAGGATGAACACGTAAGGTCCGGGGGAGAGCCGCTTTAACAGCCGAAAACGGCTGTTATCGATACGGCAGAATTCACAAAACTGTGAAATGTCCGAACAAAGCAGCGTAAAGTGCCGCTCGTCACGTTCACCGGAGATGTTCCTCAGACGTTTTATGCCTTCTTTTGACTTGTGCGAACATACGGCAGCCCATGAGGTGTCTGTCGGCAGTGCGATAATCTTCCCGTTGCGAAGCATATCTGCTGCCCGTACCAGTATCCGCCCGTCTATATTTTCAGTTACTATGTATTCTATCATGATAAGCAGTATCCGCCTGCCTATACCCTGGGGTTTGGAAACAAAAATGCCGCAGGCAGGGCGCTTGGCATTGATCCGGGCGAGGCAGTCCGGGTCTGCGATAATTCGTATAAGACATGGTTCATTCGCACACTGCCGTTGTACAGTTCAGTAATTTTGAATCGGTTCGGCGGGCGAGCTTTTCCAGCATTTTTGCAAGAGCCGAGTCCGGTTTACGCAGTTCTTTGGAACCGCGCGTAATTTTGCAAAGTGACAGTCCCAATTCCTTTGCTATTGCCCGTTGCGGCATTCCTTTGTTTAGCGCCTTCAGGAGCGCCCAGCGCGCGGCAATGTCGGCACATTCCGCCGGTGTAAACAGGCCTTTGAAAAAATCTGTTATCAGGCTTTTATCGTGTGTTTCCACAAGAAGCGTCGATATTTCGTCCAGATTCTCATCCATAGTTTTGATCCCAGTCATATTCAAACAAACCTCTTTAAATATAGCCGGAAAAACCGAATTTATTAAGGGGTATCCAATGTTAAACCGCTGTTTTTCTTTGACGAGGGCGTTTCCGCTCTGCGTGTTTTTGTTTTGTGCCCGTTTTGTTTTTTCACATGACGTGCTGCGGGGAGAGGTTTGCGTAGAGCTTGAACCGGTGTACGCACGGTTTTTGGGCGTACCGTCCCCGCTGGACAGCGCCGCCGCGACACAGTGGGCGGTCGAAGACGCGGCGGCGGCCTTTTCGGGGATCATATACGGATGGGCTTTTTTCTACGAGCCCGGTGAAAGGATGCGCGGCATACAGGAATCCCTTGAGCTGGAGGCCCTGGGCGAAGTCCGGCCCGACGATACGCGCCTGGAACTGACGGACGTCGCCGTAAGGGACGGGCTTTTTTATATGCAGGCGGATTATTCCGTCACCGAAGCACAAAAAAAACGTATCCTGGCATGGAAGGGCGCGCCCGCTTCAAGCGTCCAGTCAACCGGCTACGGGCCCTTGCAGGGCGGCGACGGCGTGGCTGATCACCGCGAGATAAAAGCGGGCGCCCTCAAAGACGCGATGAAAAAAGCGATTCGCGGAAAACTCCGAATAAACGAGCGAAACCGTCCGCGGTCCGCTTCCGGTTATATCGCGCTGTCGAAATTTCCCTTGTATGGTATGCGGGACGGAAGATGGGCCGCCGTCGCGGAGTTTAGAATGGAAATAAAGGAGGTAGTTCCGTTTGCGGCCTATTAACTGATTTTAAGCAAAAGTGATGTCGTTCTCCATGTTAAATGTAGACGGTAGCTCAATTATACGTTTCGGTGAAGCAAGGTAAACCCGTATCTGTGCCCTAAACCTGGCCAGTAATCCGGATTTCAGGGCAGACGTACCCCCTGGGCGGGTTCGGTTTGTGGAGGAAATGGCGGCTGCCCCGATTCGCCGGGCGGATTATGCCGCTTATCCGGGCGCAGGGGCCACGGGAAGGGGGTATAGGCGAGAAAACGCGGCCCCGGCCACCCGTTTTCCTCTGCGGGGTCTGACCCCGTGGGCTGGCGGGACTCCTGCCGCCGCGGGTCCTGACGCCCGTTTCCCGCCACGGGGTCTGACCCCGCAGGCCGGGGGGCCTCCCGCCTCCCCGGCTCCCCCGCCGTCGGGCGGCCCCCCTACCCGAATCCGCGCCCGTCCCGGGCCGCCCCACAGGTGTCCCGTCCGCCCATTGTCCCGGTTGTACCTCTGTGCGAAGGTCTGCTTCAGCCATTTCATTATCGCCGGCAGCTCAAACCCGTCCGCGGGCTTTATGTAAAAGGCCAGCCGGTCGCCGGCAAGACCCAGTCCCCGGACCGCGAAGGCAAACCTGTGCGCGGTCTCCCGGAACACCCGGCCAAACAGCGCCAGGGCCTGGCCCCTTCGGAACAGGGGTTCCCGGTTGTTGACGCGGGTACTGATTTCGTACCACACGCCCTGTTTCAGCATTC
>JAISLM010000152.1 GCA_031290855.1 Spirochaetaceae bacterium | reverse complement strand
CGGCGCGGTATCTTAAGCGTTGTGTTGGTTGGAACGGAGGCTCGTTCTGTAGGGAAGTTTATAATATCGTCTGGTTTAATACAAAATCTTTGTAGTCGTTGCCTTACTTGAGCCGCGGCAAGCCGCAGGGTATTAAACCAGACTTTGCGAATAAACTTGCCCGAGATTACAGCAATCTGCCCGGTGCTTACCTGCCGCAGCTTGCCGCCGACATAAACGATGTCGCCTCGCGGGTATTCGTCGCGCTTACCGGACAGGACGCGGCGGAAGCCTGGGTACAGGACGATATCATACTCGCCGCAAAAGAAGTCCAGCCTTCTATGACCGTCCGCTTTAAAAACAGAATTCGCGGCATTTTAAGCGAAACAGGCGGGGCAACGTCCCTCGCGGCTATCCTGGCAAAAACGCCCGGCATACCCGGCATATCTGGCTGCCGGTTGGATGAAAATATCGCAAACGGAACGCTCGTGATCATTGACGTAAAGAACTGTTCGGTTACGGTAAACCCGGACTCGCAGACACAGCCGATTTCGGGAAAAAAATGCTTAGCTGGGAGGAAAAAGAAGCTTGCCTTGAAGACAGCAAAAAACACCGTTACGACGGACGGCGTTAAAGATATATATATATATACGCGCCAACACCGGCGAAAAGCGGGACGCGCAAGAAGCCGTCCGGTACAACGCTGGAGGCGTCGGTCTTTTGCGTACAGAATTTCTCTTTCTGTCCAGTCCCGGTGTCCCGGACTAGGCGGTCAAAGCGCCGGGCTCAAAGAGATACCGGGCTTTTTCCCCCATGATAGCGTTACAATACGCACTATCGACATAGGCGGCGATAAACCCCTCCCCGGTTTGATCGGCCGAAAGAAGAGAGAGCCTTCCTGGGCGTGCGCGGTATAAGGCTTTGTCAGAAGGAACAACAGCTTTTTACGAGTCAATTGCGGGCTATACTCAGCGCCGTCTATGGATTTAAGATAAAAATAATGGCGCCCATGGTAAGCACGACAGAAGAAGTTAATTTTGCAGAGAAATGCTCGAAGCGGCCCGCGCCGGCCCTGAAAAGGAGGGCGCGGCGCACCTGTGGTCCGTTCCGTTTGGAATAATGGCAGAAACCCCCGCGGCGGCGCTGATGGCGGACTAACTGGCCAAGTTATCGGACTTTTTCAGCATAGGTTCAAACGGCCTGTCCCGGTACGTGACGGCCGCGGAGCGCGGGAATCTCGCTTTATCCGGGCTGGCAAACGCCCGCCAGACAGCCGTCCCGCGGGCGGTCAGTATGGCCGTCCGTGCCGCGCAAAAGGCGGACATTCCTGTAAGTGTTTGCGGCGAAATGGCGGGTGATCCTTTTCTTTGCCATGTGCTGGCAGGAATGGGCATAACTGAACTCAGCATGAATCCTGGCGCTATAGGCGGCGTAAAGCAGGCCGTCACCGGTATTTCCAAAAAAAGGCGGAAGAGAAAGCCTTGCGGTGCCTGTCCTGCTCCGCCCTTGGCCAGGAGGCGGATCTTTTGGAGCGTAAAGCGGCGAAAAATTGAATTAACGGGAGTGTGGTTTGTATGAGACTTGCGGATAAATTTACATGGTTGCGGGGATTTCTTGCGCCGGTGTTCTTTTTGATATATTTTATTCCCGTCTGGACGGGACGTTTCGGCGCGGCATCGGTATTCGTCATGATACCGCTGCTGGCCTTTGCGGAACTTACCGATTACTTTGACGGCTATTTTGCACGTAAGCGCAACGAGGTCAGCAGCTTCGGAAAACTTTTTGACCCCTTCTGCGATGTCATACTGAACATAAGCGTCTTGTTCTGCCTTACCCTGAGCGGTTATATACCGTCTTTCGCCCTGCTGCTGATAGTGTACCGCGAGTTTGTCATCAACTTTGTGCGGATGATGGCCGCCCAAAAAGGCGTAGCGATCGGGGCGCGCAAAGGCGGGAAGACAAAAACCGTTACCTATATCATTACCTGTTTCTATACGCTTTTGCTGGAATGTTGCAAACGGCTTGGTTTTGAGCCGCCGCCGTTTACACCTGGCATCGCCACCGTGCTTGCCATAATCTGTGTCATACTCGCCTACGTTTCTCTGGCCGATTATCTTTTTAGTTTCAAGAAAGTGGTGTTTGCGGAAAAAGATGAAGCGGGCGGCAATTAGTCCGGCCCCTTCCCTTTGGGATTAACCGGGCGGTAAAACATCCGGCGCGGGCCCGCCGGGTTTTGCGGCTATTCCGCCGCCTTCAAGGCCTCATACTTTACGTGCTGTTCTTCCAGCAATTCCATCACTCGGTTTACCGTTACCTGTTTCGCGTCTAGACCGCTTGACGGGTCTATCGTCTCAAGGATTGAATTACGAAAAAGCCTGCACTCCATCACGGGGCTTGAGGCGACAATGACCTTGTCGCGGAAAACCTTGTCGGATAGCATATCTTCAGGATTAGCAGGAGAAAACCGCAGGCAGGAACCGTTGATCGACACAAGAATCATAACGTCAAATATCCGCAAGTACGAATCTATCTCGCGGACGCCGCGCTTTGTTTCCGGCTTGCCGGGCCTGTACCTCGTGCCGCTGGGGAAAACCGCAATTATCTGTTTGTTCCTCCGCGCCGTATCAAGCGCCCGAATCGCGGCCATGTTGATCGTCTTGCCGCGCTTGATCTCTTCCGGGTCGCTTACCTTTGCGAGACTCCGGCTGGGATAGATCACAATACGGGTGAAAGCCTCGGTATACGCCCTTACCAGCGGGTCGTCCTCGTTCAGTTTTATGCCGGAAATAGTGACAATACGCCGGGCAATTTCCTTGCCGAAGTCTCCTTCGTCATGCTCCAAAAGGTAGAAAATCGTCGGCAGATCAAGGTTGCTGTAGTGTTCGGAAAGCAATAGACCGCGTTTCCCGGCCTTGGTCTGCTCCAAAAAGTCCGCAAAGTGTTCCCGCCCTTCAAGGCGCGAACCGGGCAACAAGTTTTCTTCAACCATAGCGTCAATCATTTTGCGGGTATTGGGGTTGCCCTCTTCGTATACGTTAAATCCATTGATCTTTGCCGGAGCGCGGGAAAAGCGCGAAAGCTGGCCGAAAAGGTGTCCGTAACGTTCTTTTAATGATAATCCGTCCATAAATCTTATCATAATGATATAACTGTTTAGCGGCTTCCGTCAAGTTTTCGCAGTGGAACATCGAAAAATTAACCGAAATCCCTTGGGTAGGAATTTAGAAAATACAACTTTGGACTTGCGGGTGGTCAAAAGGGCGCCAGCGCCCTTGTTAAACCTATACTGTAATTTGGCCGGGTTAAACCTGACTCGCAATTCGGATTTCAGGGCAGACGTATCTACCTGGGCGGGTTCGGTTAGGGGAGGAAATGGCGGCTGCTACGGTTCTACGGGCGGATTATGCCGCTTATCCGGGCGCGGGGGCCACGGGAAGGGGGTATAGGCGGAAAAAAGCGGCTCCGTCCGCCCGTTTCCCGCTGCGGGGTCTGACCCTGTTGCGGGGCGGGGAGCCGCCAGCCGCCGCTTGTCCGGCGAGGCGTTGCCTGATTACGGGTCTGACCCCGCAGGCCGGCGGGACTCCCCCCGCCGCCCCGCCGTCCGGCGGCTCCCCTTCCAGAATCCGCGACCAGTACCGGTCACCCCACAGGTGTCCCGTCCGCCCGCTGTCCCGGTTGTACCTAATGGCGAAGGTCTGCTTCAGCCATTTCATTATAGCGGGCAGCTCGAACCCGTCCGCAGGCTTGATGTAAAAGGCCAGCCGGTCGCCGGCAAGACTTAAGCCCCGGACCTCGAAGACGAACCGGCACTCGGTCTCACGGAACACCCGGTCAAACAGCGCCAGGGCCCGCCCCCCTCGGAACAGGGGTTCCCGGTTGTTGACGCTGGTACTGATTTCGTACCACACGCCCTGTTTCAGCATTCTAAAATGTCTCATGTAAATATATGGGCGCTTGCCCGCG
>JAISLM010000151.1 GCA_031290855.1 Spirochaetaceae bacterium | reverse complement strand
CCCCTCGGAACAGGGGTTCCCGGTTGTTGACGCGGGTACTGATTTCGTACCACACGCCCTGTTTCAGCATTCGTAAAGTTCTCATGTAAAATATATGTGCGCTTGCCCGCGTTTTGCTTTAACATACGGAGAAAAACGGAAAGGAGCCGAAGCGGAAAGGCCCTTCCGGCGGCACTTTGGGGAGCTTCATTCGCAAAGGCTGGTTTAATACCGCGCCTAACCTCCGGTTCGCGCTTGCCGCACGGAGGCTCATTCCCAAGTGGTGTCTGCTCCCTCACCATGGCCTTTTTTTTGGGTTAAGAATGGAGGGACGGGAGCCCTTTTCACCCTGAACGCAATATGTTAAAGCGGCTTCCGCCTATTTGCGGAATGAAACATTGATTGACAGGGCCAGTGTCTTGTAGTCGTCTGCGGCGATCCCCAGTTCTTTCATATAAACGGCGAGATCTATGTTCATAAACGTAAAATTGATGCCTAAGCCGCCCGCAGGCTGCATCCCGAAGAAACCTCCGCGTATCGAAAAGACTTCCAGCATCCGTACTTCGATGCCCGCCGAGATGTTTAACAACGGATCGCGCGGATTTTCTGACATATTTTCGAGCAGTCCCACATAGTCAAAGCTCAGCGTAATGTCGCTAAAATAGTGATGCCAGAAAGGGGATGCCATGCGCCAGGAGACTCCGGCGCTTGCGCGGGGCGTTACCGGAACCGTGCCCTGCGCTATCATCTGTTGGGCCGAAACCTGCGACATCCTGCTGTATTTGGTGACCAGCACCGGCGCAAACGGATCGTAGAAAACGAGTCCGAATGACAGCGATTCGGCGAGGGTCCAGCGTAAACCGATGTCAAAACCCGATCCAAGCTGAATTTCAAACGGCGCTTCAACCATATTGTTTATGAAATACTTTATTTCCTGCAAATAGGTCGGCTGCGAGATATACCCCATACGCATAAAAATTTTTGCGGTAAGGCCGATGTCGAGCCGCGCCGTATCGCCCCTGTAAAGGCCTAAGCCGTACGCGCCCGCGAGCGTGAATTCCTCGCTTAGCGTGGGTGTAAGCATATAGACCGCCTGCCTGTTCCAGAGGAGGCCGAGCCTTGAAACGTTGAACAGTCCCCAGCCGTAGTTGCGGCCTACACCGCCAAACGCTATCGGGCCGCCCAAATCCAGGCTGGCTTCGAAACGTTCCGTGAGTACCTCGCGTATTTCAGGCAGCGGATCGTCGGTAAAGGCCAGCCTGTAGATCAGATCGATGTCTATTATGTCAATCGCTATTTCGGCAAAGTTTTTTTTGGGTTCGGCTCCGGCAAAAGATGCCGGATTCGCAAATAAACTGGAAAAATCGGCGTCCAGTCCGACGTGGTTTCCGCCAAGCGCGTTAACCCGCGCAAATGGAAAACTTACCGGCTTTACGCGGGACGGCAGATCATCCGAATAAACGTTTAAAACCGAAAAAAAACATAAAAATGCGAGGATTCCTTTCTTCAATCCGTACCCTTTACGCCCGCGTTATCGTCTTTTTACGCTGACGACGCCGTTAACCCGGTATCTCTCCGCAGGCGTCAAAGAGCGTGGCCGCCCCGCAGTTTACGCGGCTTTCTTCCGCCGGCGCGGTTATTCTGCAAGCAAGCCGCCGGCCCCTTTGCGGCAAAAACGCCGAATCACGCGGAAGCCGCGCTTGAAGGCGTAAATAGTTGTCCGCCAAAATCTCGACACTGACGGCCGAGGCCTCCGCCTTCAACGACATACAAACCCCTCCGGTTTCCCTGCCGATCCACCTTTCTATATACCTTTTTCGGCTTAAAACCGAATAATTTTTAAGGATACTCACCCTTTTTTCGGCATCGCGTTCCGGAATACGGGGTTTGTAGTCCCAGGCCGCCGTGCCGCGCCGTCTTGAAAACGGGAATACGTGTACCTGGGCAAAATCGGCGGACGCGCAAAAATCGTATGTTTGCGAAAAATGCCCCTCCGTTTCCCCCGGAAAACCGGCTATCATGTCGCAGGCCATAAACGGATCGTCCTTTACTTCCCGCAGCCGCCCGATCGCGGCCAGTATCGCCGCCGGTTCGTGGAAGCGGCCCATCCGTCTCAGGATTTCGGCGCTGCCGGACTGTACCGAAACGTGGAAATGCGGCAGTATTCGCGGGTTTTGCAGAACGGCGAAGAAGTCTTCCGTAAACACGTCCGGTTCGAGCGATGACAGCCTTATCCGTATCTCTTTCGTGCCGGAAACAAGGGCGTGGAGCAGTTCCGCAAGTCCGGCGTTTGCCGCGCCCTTCCAGCGGCTTATGTTTACGCCGACGAGCACCGCCTCCGCCGCGCCGGCGTCTTCGGCGGCGCGGAGCCGTTCCAGCGCCGTCTCCGGCGGCAGACTCCGCGCTACTCCCCGCGCCGCCGGTACGAGGCAGTACGCGCAGGAATTGTCGCAGCCGTCCTGTATCTTTAGGAAGGTGCGGACGCGCATAGAGGGAGCCGGAGCGTCAAACCGGAAGGCGTCCGCGGCATCGGAAGCTGCCGTAGCGCCGCCGCAAAACCGCGACAAGGCAGCCCGCAGAGCGACCGCGTCAGCCGGCCACTCGCCGGCAAGCGCGGCGGGCATATCCAGGATACGGCTTTTCCGCGTGCCCGGAACGACGAACAGACGCCGGACACTCCCGGCGTCCAGCGCTTCCAGACCGGCCCTGTCCACTTCGGCGTAACATCCGGTAACGATCACGGAGCAGAACGGATTCTGCCGGAGCGCGGCGCGAATCGTCCTGCGGCCCTTCTGCTCCGCCTTCGAGGTTACCGAGCAGGTGTTGACGACGAGCAGCCACGCGTCACGCGGGTCGCCCGCGATCGAAAAGCCGGCCCTTGTAAAAGCGGCGGCCATCGTTTCGGTTTCGCACTGATTCAGTTTACACCCCAATGTTTGGAAGGCGACGGACGGCAAGGCTGTTTTCGCTGGCAATGTGTACCGCTAACGCGAACCAAGCGCCGCGTATACGCGGTCAAGCCCGCGCCTGGCGTCCGCAAGCTGCGGATCGAGGGACAGAGCCTTCTCGTAGGCCGCCGCCGCGTCCGCAAGCTCGCCGGAATTCTCACGCGCATAAGCGAGCCTTGAATGCCAGAGCGCGTTCCCCGGCAAATAGTGCAGCGCGGTGGACAAGGCTATGTCGGCGTACCTGAACCGCCCCAGCCTGATATAT
Source organism: Spirochaetaceae bacterium (assembly GCA_031290855.1). Classification (GTDB taxonomy): domain Bacteria; phylum Spirochaetota; class Spirochaetia; order Treponematales; family Breznakiellaceae; genus JAIRMY01. Next base: position 18,834 of record JAISLM010000151.1, on the reverse strand, counting down.
ATTTCTCCAATGTAGTAGTAGGCCGCGTCTATACGCTGTCCTTCGGGGGCAAGGCTGATGTATTCCTGAAAGTATTTAAGGGCCGCGTTGTTCCGCCCCTGGAAATAGCTGATCTCGCCCATGATCTCGATCAAACGTACATCGTAAGGATTTATAGACAGCGCCGTCTCGGCAAAGGGACGCGCCTCGCCAAAACGCCCCAGCTTTAAAAGACTCCAGCATAGAACCACGTAAGCTTCTATATTTTGTCCGTCTGCGGCAATTTCCGAACGGCATATCGCTTCGGCCTCGCCGTATTTACCCGCCCGGTATTCAGCAAGCGCGTCAGGTTTTGTCTGTCCGTTCAACGATACGGTAAAACCCATGAAAAAATAAAAAACAAAATTTATTTTTTTCATCCGCGTTTTCACGACAGGGATTTTTGAATCATCGTACATTTCCCGTTGAACAGGCATCCGGTTTCCATGTTGATTTCGGGTGCGTTCAGGTTTCCTTCCAGCCTGCCCGTCAGGGTGATCTCGACACGCTCGGCCGCGGTGATATTCCCCTTTACCGATCCCCTGATAATGACTTTGCCTGCCGTTATATTTGCTTCGACCAGCGCGTCCTCGTCTATAAGGAGGATACCCGTGGCGTCAATTTCACCGTTTATCCTGCCGCGCACCAAAAACGATTTTTCAAAAGTCAGCGTACCGGCAAAATCAATATCCGGCGAAAGAACGGTATCAAAATCGTCATCTTCAAGCACATCGTTGTGAATGTCCGTCATGGTTTAAAGTTATCGTACATTGCCGTTGTCGTAAAGGTGGCGAAACATCAGCCGCCCAGGTAGGCCTCGACAATCGCCGGGTCTTTCATCAGATCGGCGGCCCTTCCGCTCTTTGTTATCATGCCGGTCTCCATGATGAAGCCCCTGTCCGCAATCTCAAGCGCCTTGTAAGCGTTCTGTTCAACAAGGAGGATGGTCGTGCCGCCCTGTCTGATCCGCTTAATCACGGCAAAAATCTCGTCAACAAGCATCGGCGCAAGCCCCATCGACGGCTCGTCCAGCAAAAGCAGCCTGGGCGCCGCCATCAGCGCCCGCCCCATCGCCAGCATCTGCTGTTCCCCGCCGGAAAGCGTCCCCGCCGCCTGGCGAATCCTTTCTTTAAGGCGCGGGAATATCGTGAAAACCGTCTCCATGTCCGGCTTTATCCCCGCCGCGTCCCTGCGCACGTACGCGCCCATCTCCAGGTTTTCCCTTACGGTCAGGTTCGCAAACACGCGCCGACCCTCCGGCACCTGCACCAGCCCCGCCTCCACAATCTTGTCCGCTCTGGCCTGCGTTATATCCTTACCCTCAAGCAGCACCTGTCCGCCGGACTTCTTTATGATCGCGGAAACACTGTACAGCGTCGTCGTCTTCCCCGCGCCGTTACCCCCTATAAGGCAGATAAGCTCCCCCTTCGCCACATCAAAGGAGATACCCTTCAGCACCATGATCGATCCGTAATGGACAACAAGATCCTTTACAACAAGCATTAGACCCCCGCAAATTCAGCCGTAAGCAAGCGCCGAATCTCCGAAGTACGCCTTTATCACGCCGGGATCGCGCTTTATGTTTTGCGGCAGGCCGTTAGCAATCATCCTGCCGTAATCCAGCACCATAATCCGCTCGCACAGCCCCATCACGAAGCGCATATCATGTTCAATCAGGAGTATAGTCAGGTTGAAGGTACTGCGGATTATGTTTACGAGCTTCATAAGTTCCAGAGTTTCCTGCGGATTCATCCCGGCGGCAGGTTCGTCCAGCAGCAGCAGGGACGGATTTGACGCGAGAGCGCGCGCTATTTCAAGCTTACGCTGGTTGCCGTAGGACAGATTCTTAGCAAGCACATGTTTCATGCTTTCGATCTTGAACAGCGCGAGGAGGCTGAAAGTTTTCTCCGACATGATCTCCTCGTCGTTATAGAAACGCGGCAGGCGGAAAAGCGCGTCCGCGGCGCTCGAATTACGCTGTTCATGCAGCGCGATCCTGACATTGTCCTCGACACTCAGGTTTCCGAACAACCTGATGTTTTGGAAGGTACGGGCTATCCCGATACGGTTCAGCTTCGCCGGGCTCAAGTTTCCCAGCCTGTGGACGTGTCCCGTTCTGTCCCAAAAATTTATTTCGCCCGATGTCGGCGCGTAAATACCTGACAGGATGTTGAACAGCGTCGTCTTCCCGGCCCCGTTAGGCCCGATAAGGCCGGCAAGCTCGCCCCGCGCTATCTCGCAGGAAACCTCGCTAACCGCGCACAGCCCGCCGAACACGATGGAAACATTTGTCGCCTTTATCAGTATGTCGTTCTCCAAAACCCCTCTCCCAGGACACAAGCAAAGCCTCGCCTACACCATGTTAGCCCGCCCGCTCCCTCCGCCTCAAGACGGCCCAGCGCTCAAAGCGCGCTGAGCTTACGGAGTTTGGTCAAGGCACAGGCGGATCACATTACCCCGGAAATTACCGGTAACCTGGCGCGGAAAAAATCGCCGCCGGGCCCCAAGCGCGGGCGAGCAGACCCCGCTGCGAATGAAGCTCTCCGCCGCAGCCTTACGCCTTCGGCGGAGACCCCCTGTCGCAGCGGGCATCCTGAAGCGCGGGTCGATTGTAACGGTGTTGTCTGGTCGAGTCGTTGGGGGAATATAGTTTGGAGACGAGCGTTAAGCAAAATCCGAAATCTCAACGCTCCGCATTTATCCGCAAACTCCGCATATAGGCACACCGCGCTTGCGCGGGGCTTGGCGGTTTTGATACTTCAGAATAGACTGAAGCGATGTTTCATCTGATAGAACCTCGCGTGTTGAAGGGTTTTAGAGACTTTTTGCCGGCAGCCGAGATTGAAAGACGCGATCTCATCGCCCGTGTCGAGGCGGTGTTTCGCGGCTTCGGCTTTGTGCCGATAGATACGCCGGCGCTGGAGTACGCCGAAATCCTGTTGGGCAAGGGCGGCGGCGAGACTGAAAAGCAGGTGTACCGCTTCAACGATTCCGGCGGGCGGGATGTCGCGCTGCGTTTCGACCTGACCGTGCCTTTCGCGCGTTTTGTCGCGGAACATCGCTCCCTGCTGCCTATGCCGTTCAAGCGCTACCATATCGCCAGGGTGTGGCGAGGCGAGAATACGCAGCGGGGGCGCTACCGGGAGTTTACGCAGTGCGACTTTGACTGTATCGGCAGCAACTGCGCGGCGGCGGACGCCGAGATACTGCTGATCATGAAGGAGGCGCTTGACGCGGCGGGCGCGGGCCCGTTTACGATACGGCTGAATCACCGGGGGCTTTTTACCCGCTTCCTGCAAACGCTGGACGCCGCCGGCAGATCGGTGGAGGTGCTGCGGGCCGTCGACAAGCTTTCCAGGATAGGGCGGGACGGGGTGCTGGAACTGCTGGCCGGGGAACTCGGCGATAAGCGGGCCGAGCGGATCGTCTCTTACGTGGAGACGAAGGGCGGCTGGGACGAGACGCTGGACGCTATGACGGAGGCGGCGGGCGGAGACAACCCGGACGCGCTGCGGCTCCGCGAACTGCGCGGCTTCCTCCGCGACACGGGTGTCCAGGATGTCTTCACGCTTGACCCGGCGATTACGCGTGGACTGGATTACTACACGGGTATCGTTTTCGAGACGCTGCTGGACGGGTTGCCGGGCATAGGGTCGGTCTGTTCGGGCGGGCGCTACGACGACCTGTGCGGGCTCTACTCAAGGGAGGCTCTGAGCGGGGTCGGCTCGTCGATAGGGCTTGACAGGCTGATCGCGGCTCTGGAGGCGTCCGGCGGGATGGCGAAACGGGAGACTTACGCGGAACTGGCCGTGGTATGTGTCGATGAGGGGAAGGGAGGGCTTTACCAGCGTATCGCGCGGATCTTCCGCGCCGAGGGGATCGCTACGGAAGTTTTCTTCGAGGCGAAGAAGCATGGGAGCCAGTTCGCGCTTGCCGAGAAGAAGGGTATACGCTGGGCGCTCGTCCCGTCCGGCGGGTGCGCGGACGGCGGGGGGGATTGCGGCCCCGTGGTACTCCGGGATCTCGCGGCCAGGCGGAACGGCGTGGAGCTTTCTGTGAAAGAGGCGATAGCTTTTTTAAAAAGCGTGAAAGACGCGCCTCTTTCGGAAGATAGGGCCTGAACGCGGCAAACAATTACGGCGATGAAACAGGAACAAGAGAATCAGATTGAAGGGATGATGCGCGATTGGTACGGCTCGCGCCTGGCGGTGATAATCGAGAGCATAGTGATAGGCTGCTCGACGGGCTTTGTGATAGTGCTGTTCCGGCTCGCGCTGAACCGCACCGACCTGTTGCGGCTGAAGATATACCAGGCTCTGCCTTCGATGCCGGCAAAGTACACGGTGTTTCTGTCGGCAGGCCTCGCGCTCGCGGGGCTCCTGCTTGGGCTCGCGAACGTCGTCCGCCCCATGGTGTCGGGAGGCGGCGTCTCCCAGATAAAGGGCGTGATACAGGGCTTCCTGAAGACCGACTGGAAGACTGAACTGCCGCTGAAGTGGTTTGCCAGCTTTCTTGCTATATCGGTGGGGCTTTCCTTCGGATGGGAGGGGCCTTCCGTGATGCTGGCCACCTATACGGGTCTGGCGATCCTGCAAATATTCAAGAGGCCGCAGCGGGAGCGGAACACGCTGCTGGCCTCCTCGACGGCGGCGGGCCTGTCCGCGGCGTTTTCCGCACCGCTTGCCGGGGTTCTTTTCATGCTGGAAGAGATGCGCGTCACGATAACGCCGTTGTCGATAGCCTGCGCGATGGGTGCGTCGATGGCCGGTGACCTTGTAGCCGGGCACTTTTTCGGCCTGCAGCCGGTCTATCACTTCCGTTCAATTACCGTTATGCCGGTGCGTTTCTTCATGTGGATAGCGCTGCTCGGCGTGATCTGCGCTTTTCTGGGGGATATGTTCAAGCGGGCGCTGTATATGTCGCAGGATTTTTTCAAGTTCTTCCGCATACCTGTTCTTTTCCGTCCGATGATTCCGGTGCTTCTTTCGGTTCCGCTGAGTTTCCACCTGTACGAGGTGACGGGAGGGGGGCACCCGCTGATCGACTCGCTTTCCGTTACCGACCGCCCGGTGAATCTGCTGCTGCTGATACTGTTCGTGAACCTTCTGTATTCGGCATTTTGCGCCGGTTCGGGCGCGTCGGGCGGGATATTCCTGCCGTTCATCACCTGCGGCGCTCTCGCGGGCGCCGCCTTCGGCAACATCCTCTCGGAATTCGGTTTTGTCGGCATGGATTACGAGCTTAACTTTATGGTACTCGGCATGGCGGCTATGTTTTCATCCGTCGTCAAGGCGCCGGTTACCGGCATAGTGCTGGTTCTGGAGATGACGGCAAACTACAAGCACCTCGCGAGCCTTGTCCTTGTTTCGCTCTGTTCCTTCGTTACCGCGGAAATGATCTCATCCCGCCCCGTCTACGACGTCCTTCTGACCCGCATCCTGGACGACGCCGGCCTGAGCGGCAACAAGTCGTCGTTTACCGGCGGCTAGCGGCGGCGGGTACGGCTATTCGACAGACAGCCGGTAAACGGCGCTTCGGGAGGGGAGGGCGGCGGCTTCCGTGTCGGAGGCGGCCAGTACCATGTTGTTCTGCACTATGACTTCCAGCGTTACCTGTCCCCTGTTAAAAAACACTTCGCAGGCTTCTACGGCGGGATCGGAGGCATAGATCTGAGAGGTAGGTACGAGGCCGTTCCTGAACATCATCAAGACGCCGTCCCGCGCGGAAAACGTTTCGAAGGCAAGGTAGCCGGCTTCCACCCCGTTCACGGAACATATTATGCGTAACGGCATCAGCGGCGCTTCCGTCGTTTTTGCGCGCGGCACTTCCGCGTGAACTATCACTGTGTAAGCGCCCTGCTGTATCGTGCGGACTACAGAGAGGTCCGTTATCCGGTTCGCGTTATCCTTTAGTTTGACCGACCGAATTGACGGCGTTCTTGTGTCCTGTATCGAGGATATTATCAGCGAGGGATTCACCCAACGGCGCTCCTTCCTGTCAAAGACCGACAGGTAGAAGCCCTCCGTTTTACTCCAGCCGGATATTCCCGACACGGCAATAACCGTGCCCGCGTCTACCGCGCTTTTCGGTTTTGTCTGTAAATGCGCGGCGCGGCTATATATGCTCAAGAGGCCGTCCCCGTGATCCACCACAAGCATATTGCCCAGCGGCGACATGAAACGCGAGGCGGGCGATGACACGCCCCGGCTGTATATTATTTCGCCGCCCTCTATCGCGCCCAAGGGTCCGTCCGACCGGAACGTATCGCCGAGCGCCGGGCGGCCAACATCGCTTTTGCCGAAATTGCTTACCGTCACCGCCCCGTCGGACGGCCATTCAAAGGTAAAGGCGGACACGCCGCATACAAAAAACAAGGCAGGCAACAGCCTGCCGCCCAAACGTACCATAAGCTATATCCTACCCCCAGGGCCGTTTTCATACAAGGCGGCCCCGTCAATCAAGCGCTTTTATCATGCTGAAGGCGGCGGAGGGCCGGTTTATTAGGTTGGCTTGGTAGCCGGCGCCGAAGCCGTTGTTGATGTTTACGACGGAGATACCGGGAGCGCAGGAGGTGAGCATACCGAGCAGGGCGGCCAGTCCTCCGAAGGAGGCGCCGTAACCTACGCCGGTCGGCAGGGCGATAACGGGGACGGCGACAAGGCCGGCGATAACCCCGGCGAGCGCGCCTTCCATGCCGGCGCAGGCAACGATCACGCGGGCGGCGCGTATCTCGTCAAGCCGCTTGAAAAGGCGGTGGATGCCGGCTACTCCTATGTCGGCGATCACGCGGACATTGCTGCCGAAGAACTCAGCCGTCCGCGCCGCCTCCCACGCGACAGGCAGGTCGGAGGTGCCCGCCGCCGCCACGACAACAAGACCCTCGCGTTCAGCCTGGGCGTACAGGCCGCCGATACCGAGCGTTTGGCTTAACTCGTGGTAGTCGGTCTCGCCGAAAGCGGCGGCGGCCCTGTCCGCCAGCTCTTTCGACGCCCTTGTCGCAAAGACGGGAAGGCCGTGCTCCCGCATATTCGTCATTATAGACAACGCCTGTTCCACCGTCTTGCCCGCGCAGTAAACGACCTCCGGGTACGCGGTGCGGTCGGCGCGACGCAGGTCTATGTCGGCAAAGCCCAGGTCGCCGTGGTACAGGGCGCTTATCTTTTTTTCAGCCTCCTCCGGGCTGAGGGCGCCCTGACGTACCTGTTCAAGAATTTCGGGGATCGCCGTACTCATGTTTTATCGTGTTCTCCGCCTCTTCCAGGGATAAGTCGTTTTCGCGGGCCAGCCTCTCGCGGTCGCGGTATTCAATCTTGGAACGCCGCCTTTTTTCGTCAAGGAAAACGGTTTTTACCTCCGCCTCGTCCGCGCCCCGCTTCAGCTTGCGCGTCTCCCGCGGGAGTGAAATACGCCGTACCCGCGTCTCACGGAAGCCTATCGCGCTTGATTTTTCAAAGACAACACGGCGCAGAGCGGAGAGCCTTTCAAACGTACAGAGGACGGAAACTATCACGCCGGGGCGCGATTTCTTCATCACGCAGGCGCTAAACGTTACGTCCAGCGCCCCCGCCTCGAAGAGCCTGTCCATCAGGAAACCGAGAGCCTCGCCCGTCATATCGTCGATGTTTGTTTCCATTACCGTGAGTTCCTCGTGTATCCAGGCGCAGCCGGAAGAGGGAAGCGATTCGGGCAGCTCCTCGCGCCAGGAGACGGCGAGCACGTTAGGCCGCTCCAGTTTACGCGAGCCGACGCCGTAGGCTGTCCTCCCCTGCCTGAAAACGGCGCTTGTTACGAACTCGTCCACACTTGCGGCAAGGATCGCGGCCCCGGTCGGCGTCGTCATCTCACTGTTGAAGCCGCCCGTCCTTACCGGAAAGCCCTCGCAGAGTTTCAGCGTGGCGGGGGCCGGTACGTTCAGCACGCCGTGGGCGCATTTTACGTGCCCGCCGCCCAGTTCCACTTCGCTTGAGGTGATCCTGTCCGGCTTCAACAAGTCAAGACAGACCGCGCTGCCTACAATGTCTATGATCGAATCAAGCGCGCCGACCTCGTGGAACGTAACGTCGTCCACAGGAACTCCGTGCACCTCCGCCTCCGCGGCGGCCACCCGCGAAAATATCGCGAGGGAAAGTTCCTTCGCGCCGCCGCTCAAGGCGGCCCCCTCGATTAGGGCGCGTATGTCACGCCAGGCGCGGCATCCGGCATGGGCGTTCCGCCCTTCAAAGCCATGCGGCTGATGGCTGTGAACGGCGTCTTCCCCGTCATCTACGTTTACGACGGCGCGGGTTCCGGTAATGCCGCAGCGCGTCTCTTTCGTAAAGTCGATTGACCAGCCTGCAAGGTTGAGCTTGTCAAGTTCCCTGTAAAGCAAGCGCGTGTCAACGCCAAGATCGACGAGCGCGCCGAGCGTCATATCGCCGGAAATGCCGGCAAAGCAGTCAAAGTGGAGCGTTTTCAAGGACAAGTTCCCCGCGCTTTGTTAAGGCTGCCCATCACGTAACCTTCAAGCTCAAACGCGGCGTAAATGAAGCCCAGCGCCTTTATCCCGGCGGCTATGCGGTCAAGCGTTTCCTCGTTGAAGAAGCGCCCGCGCTCCTCCCGCGCTACTTCGATACGGGCAATATCGCCGTGGGAACGCACGCGGAACTGGACGAAGCCCTCCGAGCGGAGCAGGTCTTCCGCCTTTTCGACACGGGAGAGCTTCTCGCGGTCTATACGCTCGCCGTAGGGGATACGCGAGGCGAGGCAGGCGAAGGCCGGTTTGTCCCAGGTCGGGAGGCCCGCCCGCTTCGACAGTTCCCGGATCTCGGCCTTGTTAAGGCCCGCCTCCCGTAGCGGGCTTATCACCTTCAACTCGGCAAGGGCGCGGAGGCCGGGACGGTAGTCGTCCAGGTCGTCCGTATTGGAACCGTCAAAAACGATTTCCGCGCCGTGTTTCCGCGCCGTTTCGATGATCGTCGTGAATTCTATCTTTTTGCAGTGGTAACACCGGTCATGCGGGTTCGCCGCCACGTCATCGTCAATATGATCTTCGCTTACAATGATATGTTTGATGCCGGTAAGATATGCTATCCGTTTCGCGCAGTCAAGCTCGCTTTGGGGCAGCATCGGGGAAAGCACCGTAACGGCAAGCGCGCTGCCGCCGAGCGCCGATACCGCCGCGTGGCATAGAAAGGAACTGTCAACCCCGCCTGAAAAGGCGACGGCGGCGCTTTTCGCGCCGCCTATAAACCTGAGCAGCCTGTCATATTTTTCGTCCAGAGACACGGTATCGTTCAACTAAAGCTTTTTTGCGCCCGCTATAAGCTGGTTTATCGACGAGGTGTGGGCGGAGTTAATACCGGCGCCGATAGCGGTCTTTTTAAGACTGCCTCCCGCTGCCTCGCTTGAATCGTAGAAGCGGATATAGCTGTATTTCGCGCCGCTTACCGTTACCTCGGCAAGATACCAGGTGGCGTAAAGATTCCGTATCTGATCGTTGGGTTCGGTCTGTTTTAAGGTGATGAACACGGAAAGCGGCAGGTTCACGTTTTCTTTTACTAGCGCGGTGTAAACGGTATCCTGCCCCACCGCGGTCGTGGTAAAGGTCGCTATCGTACCGTCCGGCCCGGTACTATCGATCTTCGCGCTTTTCGTAACGCTTAAGCCTTTGTTGAACACCTTAGGCTGGTTCTCGATGTCATGCAGGATCGCGTAAAGCTTGTCTATCGGCGCGTCCGTGATCACATGCACTTCGGCGGACATCGCTATCCACTTGTTGCTGCTGTCGGCAAAAGTCTCGTTTGAGCTGAGTACGACAGGCTTGTCAAGCTTGAGCTTCGTCAGATCCGTATTCGGCGCGACACCTTCGGTGCTCGCGTTCTGGGCGGCCGCGTCCCGCGGGGCAAAGGCCAAAACCAACAATATAAACCCGTAAAAAATAAAACTTTTCATACCGTCACTATATACCGAAGCGCTTTTTATGTGTAGCCCCGGCGCCACAAGTCGCGAGGAGAGCTTACGACCGCTCCGCAAGCGGGTTTCCTCCATGTTCTTTCCGCTGCACCCATAATATGCCGGTGCCGCCCATACAGCTTCCAAAACACTTCTTCTCTCAAAAGATACCCCGCATCCCCGACAAAGACCCCTTCAGGTTCTCCGGTTGTTTCGGACACGACCCGGCTGTCGCGGACGCTGCCGGCGGTAAAAAACACATCCGTAAATCCGTCCGCCCGAGTACACACGCCGTGCGGCTTAAACCCGAAAAACACCCTTTACGCTCTTCCCCCGCGAAGCATGCCCGGTGCGTACTGGTATACGGGTTTTCACAGACGCTGAGTGCCGTCGAAGCAATGAAATACGTTCCCTCCCGTTTCTCCGTACGGGTAAGAAAAAGTAGATACTTCATAAACACCGCCGCGGCGGGAAAAGACCGGCAGGCCGGGGAAGCGGTCCCGGTAAACGTTTTGAACCAGCCGGTGAAAGGTTTTCAGGTCGTGGACGCGAAGGTAAAACCGGAGGATGTTCAGCAAGGGACAAGCGTTTTTTGGGGCCCCGCCTGTCTTCCCGTTGTTCCCAAACCGTTTTCCCTGGGGATAGTTCATGATGGTATTGATAAATTCATCCGCAAATCAATATACCGTTACCAACATAGTTTCGTTCATCACACCCGTTTCCTTGAGGTTTTGTGTTGTAACCTAATCCTGTCAGAAGGCGGGTGTTTTTTCCGCTCCATAATACTCCTTACATAAAAACTCGAAATTCGGCCTGCTGATTTCCCGTTACTCATTGTTCAAGGCGCTTTGCACGTTGAAACGAACTTACCGATCTGCCGGGGTCTGACCCCATCCCGACTTAAATCGTTACCTGGTAATGATTTACAGCAATGAGCCGCCTGCGGCAAAAGCGAACCTGATGTTCGGCGGGGTATTAAACCAGACTTTGCGAATAAGAAGGCTTTCTTGCCCTCCCGCGTTTTTCTTCCTCCGCCGCCCATTCCTCATTGCTCGTTAGAGCCGGGGGGAGACGCCCTATCTTCAATGGGGTATACTGGCGGAATGCGTACTTTTCAGAAATCGTCCAAGCTGGACGATGTTTGCTACGAGATACGGGGACCGGTGATGGATGAGGCCACCCGGCTCGAAAAGGACGGGTTTCGTATCCTAAAGCTGAACATCGGGAATCCTGCGGCTTTCGGCTTTACCGCGCCTGACGAGATCATCCACGACATCATCATCAATATGCAGAACGCGCAGGGGTACTCCGATTCGCTCGGCCTCTTCCCGGCGCGTAAGGCCGTGATGCACGACTTTCAGGGCAAGGGTGTCCTCGATGTCGGCATCAACGATATTTACACGGGTAACGGCGTAAGCGAGCTTATCATGATGGCGATGCAGGCGCTCATCAACAACGGTGACGAGATACTCGTGCCGGCTCCCGATTACCCGCTCTGGACGGCGGCGATCACGCTTTCGGGCGGCAAGGCGGTTCACTACGTCTGCGACGAGCAGTCCGCCTGGAACCCCGACCTTGACGACATACGTTCCAAGGTCAGCGCCTCCACCCGCGCTATCGTCGTGATAAACCCGAACAACCCGACGGGCGCGGTTTATGACCGGCAGATTCTGGAGGGGGTGGCGGCTGTCGCGCGCGAGCACGAGCTTATCGTGTTCGCGGACGAGATTTACGAGCGGATCACCTACGACGGCGCCGTTCATACGCCGATGGCCCTGATAGACAGTTCTATACTGACGGTTTCGTTCAGCGGGCTTTCCAAGGCGTACAGGGCGGCGGGTTTTCGTGCCGGTTGGATGGTGCTGTCCGGTAACAAGGGGATTGCGGACGGTTACCGAGAGGGGCTGACGATGCTCGCGAACATGAGGCTCTGCGCAAACGTGCCGGCCCAGTTCGGTATACAGACCGCGCTTGGCGGCTACCAGAGCATAAATGACTTTCTGATTCCCGGCGGACGACTTTTGGAACAGCGCGACACCGTGATCGACCTGTTGAACCGGATTCCCGGTATTTCCTGCGTCAAGCCGGCGGGCGCTTTGTACTGCTTCCCGAAGATCGATACTGCCCGTTTCAACATCACTGACGATACGCGCTTTATGCTCGACCTGCTCAAGTCGGAGCACATCCTGCTTGTCCAGGGTACAGGCTTCAACTGGCCGGCGCACGACCACTTCCGCATCGTCTTTCTGCCCGACACGGGGACGCTTACCGAAGCGCTTGGCCGCTTTGCCCGCTTTCTGGAAACTTACCGGCAGGTCTAGCGCCGTCCGGCCCGGCGGCGGGGAATATAAAACGGTATTTATAATTAGGAGATTCTGATGGATAAATTACTCAAACGCCCGGTGATCGTGATTGCCGTTACTGCGGCGCTGACTTTGTTTTTTGCCGCGCAGCTGCCGCGTGCCGAGCTTGATAACAACAATATGCGCTTCGTGCCCTACGATGACAAGGCGCGTGTCGATACCGCGATGCTCGACGAAACTTTCGGCTCGTCGCTCTTCATCCTCGTCGGTCTGGAGCGCAAGTACGGCACCGTGTTTGACGCGGACTTCTTGCGGCTGATACGCGATTTCTCGGAGGACGTGGAGAGCATGGAGGTCGTGGGCAGCGTAGACAGTCTTATGACCACGGACTATATTTCCGGCGACGCGGAAACTATAATGGTCGAAAACCTTGTTCCCGGCGACTTCGCGGGAACGCCCGCCGAGATAGGCGAATTGAAGCGCCGGGTGAGTTCGTGGAGCATCTACGACAGTTCCCTCGTGTCGGACGACTTTAGCTCGACGCAGATATACGTCCCGCTCAAGATCACGGCGGAGAACGCAAGCGATCAGGAAGCGGCGGACAGCTTTCTTGCGATCCGGGACATGGCGCACGAGCGCTTTGACGGCGAGGCGGAGGTTTATGTTGCCGGTATTCCCGTCGTGATCAGCACGATAAACGAGGCGATGGGCGCGGACTTGAAGTATCTGGTACCAATGGTGATCATCGCGATCCTGCTGATCGTGTACCTTCCGCTTAAGCGTCTGTACTTCGTGCTGATGTCCCTGCTCGCCGTGCTGGTGGCGACCGTTTGGACTATGGGCGCGATGCCGGTGTTTAACATAAAGCTTTCGATTATCTCGACCGTGCTGCCCGTGATACTGATAGCGGTCGGCAACTCCTACGGCCTACATGTGTTGGTGCATTACATAGAGGGTTCCGGCAGAGACTTCGCCGGCATGACGCGGGAGGAACATACGGCCTATGTGATAGAGCTTGTAAAACTTGTGCGCCGCCCGATATTCCTCGCGGCGATAACGACGACGGTGAGTTTCGTCGCGTTTTGCTTCACGAGAGTACTGCCGATGCGGGAGTTTGGCGCGTTTGCCGCGTTCGGGGTTTTCGCGTCGTTCATTCTGTCGATCACGTTCACGCCCGCCGTTCTGATCGTTTGCGGGCCCGCCCATATTGCAAAAATCGTCTTTAAGAAGGCCCCCGGATACGTTCCTTACAACGACAGGATATCCGGCCTCTTCGTGCGGATCATAAAGAGAAAATGGCTAGTGCTTTTCATAACTGTGATCGTGGTCGCCGTTTCCGTTTACGGCGCTACGAAGCTGGTTACCGACAACGTTTTCGTAGAATACTTTCGGGACTCGACGGACGTAGTGAAGTCGGACAAGTTCATAAGGGACAAGTTCGGCGGCTCCAAGGTGCTGAATGTCGCGGTCAAGGCGGACAGTCCCGAAGTGATCCTTCACCCCGATACGCTGTGCGCGATGGACGGCCTCGCGGACTATCTTGCCGGGATTCCGCTTGTCGGCAAGGTGATGGGTTTCAGCGACTTCATCAAGCGGACGAATCAGGTTTACAACATAGGCGAGGCTTACGCGGGAGAAAGCGCCGACACGATAGCGCTGCTCGACAGGGCGGCCTTGGTATCGAAAAACATGAACGCTAACGAGCTTGTCTGGGAGTTGAAGCGCCTTGCCAACTACGAGGGCGCGTCTTACTACGAGATTCCCGCCGACCCGGCCCGTTACGGCAAGGCTGACAAGGACGCGCTACAGCGCCTTATCGGAAACTACCTTGTGATGCTGGCAAGCGATGACAATTCCTATTCCAACGACCCGCTTGAGCCGACCGCGATAAAGTCCACCGTGATGTTGCGCACCACGGGCCAATTGGACACAAACACGGTCGTACGCGAGATAAACGATTACATAGCCGCCAATTTCCCCAAGAACCTTAGGGTAACGGTCGGCGGCGCGGCCCTGGTCGAAGGCTCTACGAACCGCTATGTCGTCAATTCCGTGTGGGTGTCGATGATAATCGCGTTTTTCGCGCTGTTTTTCATCGTGTCGTTCTGCAACCGTTCAGTTTTTGCGGGACTTATCGGCGTGATTCCGCTGATAGCCCTAGTGCTGCTGAACTTCGCCGTGATGGGTTTTCTCGGTATCAGACTGAACATAGCGACCGCGATGATAGCGAGCGTCTCGATGGGGATAGGGATAGACTACACGGTACATTTTATGGAGGCGTACAAGCGCGAGGCCTACGCCTCGAACTTTTCCGGCGATTTTGTTTTTAACGCCTACCGGACAAGCGGCATAGCGATCATCGCGGACGCGGTATCAACCGGGATCGGTTTTGCCTTGCTGATGTTCTCCCGGTTCAAGACCCTGGGACAGTTTGGCCTTCTTATAACACTATCGTTGTTGATGAGCGCCGTCGTGGGCCTCGTTATAATCCCCGTAATACTGAATTGGACAAAACCCGCGTTTGTTATGAAGGCGACAGGTTTACAAGGCTGAACGCGCCGCGCCTTAGCCGGTAAAAAGGCGCAGGTCTTTCACTTCGATTAGGCGCACGGCCTCCATCGCCAGTTCCGGATAGTCGATGATCGTTGCCGAAACGATGTGGCGGCTCGCTATCAGGGCCGCCGCGCCGCCCGCCGCGCAAAGGTAGCGTCCCCCGTACCTGTCCGCCGCCTCCTTCCAGGCGCCGCCGCGCCGCCCCTTGCCCACGGTGACAAGGGACGCGCCGCGTGAAAGGAGTTCTTCCGCAAAGCCGTCCATGCGGGATGATGTTGTGGGGCCTATGCTGCCTGTTACGCATCCGGGCGGCGTTTCGGATGGGCCCGCATAGAATACCGGGTACTTGAAGAGGTAGTCGGGGAGCGGCTCGCCCCTTTCAACGAGGCCTCTCCAGGCGAGATGGGCCGCGTCCCGCGCCACGAGCAGTTTTCCGTCCGCAATCAAGGCGCATCCCGCCTCGAAGCCGCCTAAGAGGGCGCAAAGCTCTGTCATCGGCATATCGAAGCTGATTCGGCGCGTTTTTATGTCAAATGTCACGGAGGGTTTAGCCTCTTTTAGCGCCTTTGAGATTAGTAGACGGGGGTTTTCTTCCAGCCTTTCAAGGAAAACGCCGTCTTTGTTGATAAAACCGAGCATACTGCGGTGCGCCACGCACGAAACGCCGATAGAGACAGGGAATGTCGCGGCGTGGCGGGGTAGGCGAAGGACGCGGACATCCAGAACGAGGCGTTTCCCGCCGGCCTGCGCCCCGAGGCCGCTATTTTCCGCGATCTCCATTGCCCGCTTTTCCCGGAAAATGTCGCGGAACAGGAGCGGCGCGTACACGGAAGAAGCGCCGTCGGGACTGGCCGCGTCAAAGCAGGGGGCCTCGTCCAGAGTCTCCGTCGTAGCGAGCTTTAAGATTTCCAGGTTTTGTTCGGGGCTAAGGCCGCCGGCCACAATCGCGAGGCGGTAGGGCGGGCAGGCGGCTGTTCCGAGGGCCTCTATCTTTTCACGGAGAAAGCCGTCCCAAGCGTCCGGGTAAAGGATGCCGGGCGTGGCCGGAAAGTAGGAAGTCCTGTTCGATGAGCCGCCGCCCTTGGCCGTGAACAGGAAACGGTAACAGGGGTCGGCGGGGTTTCCGGGCGGCGTTGCCTCGATGCGGATCTGGGCGGGGAGGTTGTTCCCGGTGTTGCGCTCGCCAAAAAAGGAGACGGGCGCGACAAGCGAGGCGCGTAGGCGGTGCTTATTGTACGCTGCGCCTATCCCCCGCTCCAGCGCGGCCCTATCGTCCGCCCCAGTTACCACGCCCTCCGGCTTCCATCCGTAGACGGAGGCCGCGCCTGTATCCTGGCAGAGCGGGAGGCTCCCCTCCGCCGCGATAACGGCGTTGTCGAGCAGGTCGCGTAAAAGAGAGCTTTCGTTTGCCGTGGTGTCCGCCTTGCCGTAGGCGGCGGCCAGCAGGGAAAGATGGCTTTTCCGGTAGAAAAAGGCGATGCGGCGGAAGGCTTCGGCAGCCAGGGCTTCGAGGCACGCCGGCAGGACGAAGAGCCTCCCATCACGAAATGCGCCTTGTAGAGACGTTTTTAACGGAAGAAATTCCGTTTTGGCAAAACGTTTCTCTACAAGGCTCCCGATGTCCATTCGCCTGTTTCGGTTTTACAGTTCAAGGCTGCCCAGGTATTCCTCGTAGGCGGCCTCGGTTTCGCTGACGGAAGCTCGCGCCTCGTCTATCGCGTCGTTCTGCGCCGCGATCGCGGCGTCCTGGGCGGCAAGACGTTGCAGGTACTCCTGCCCCTCCGCGCTTTCGGCGCCTACCGCTTCAAGGTTGTTCCTTATCCGTTCCTCGTCCGCCACTAGCCGGACGCGCCGCGCCTCAGCGTTGGAAAGCGCCTTGGCCGCGTCGTCCGCGGCGCGCTTGAGCGACAGCGCTTTGGCAAAGGCGTTCCGGACTTTGTCGGGGATTTCGGCGTTTGTCGAGAACGCGGCGAAGGCGGCGTCGTTAAGCTGGGACAGCGTAATCGTCTCGGAAACCGGCATTTCCTCGCTGACGGTAAAATCAAGAGATGCCCCGGCGGCAATGTTCCGCGTAAAACGGTACAGCGATGCCGTCTGCTCGTCAAAAGAGGGCGGCGTCGTCAGTATCGCGCCGCGAGTTACCGGATGTTCGATTATCAGCTTTTTCGATGCGGAGCCGGCGTTCCGTATAGTGTATGTCTTTTCGTTGACGTTTTTGCGGGAAAGCGTCATTACGCCCCGGCTGACCGTTACCGCCGCTATCACCCGCTTGAACGACGATGTCACGGTGCCGGAAACGGAAAGGTCCTCTCCGTAGGAGACTATCCGCTTTTCGCCCTCCGGCAGGAATTCGAGCAGCGCGTCCCCGGCGTATACCCCGCCGTCAAACACGGTTATCGGGCCCGCCGGCAGCTTCATGCCGGTGTTGTTGGTAAGCTGCGCGCTTATCGCAGGGTTTACCACGCCGCCGGCAAGCGCCTTTTGCCCGGAAAACACGAGCGTTTTTTCCGCCGTTACCGGCCCTTCGACAAGCGGAAGCATCGCGCTCTGCTGACGTGCCAGGGTAACCGGCTTCTTCAGCGTGAATTCGAACTGGTCGCCCGCGTCCGCGCCCCGCGCAGTTTCAAGTACGCCGCCAGGTACAACGCCGCGCACCGCCCGCATCATGGATTGGGCGGCCGCCGGCTGCGGACTTTCCATTTCCGCGCTGTCCGCCGCCGCAAACATCGTTTCGTTACGCGCCATCTTGTACGTTGCGCCGTCCTCGGCCCCGCCATAGCCTGACTCGTAAGTCCGCGCCTCCGCAGCGCCCGCGATCGCGAGCGGGAGGACGGGGCGGTCAACATAGTAAGGCGGGTACAGGTTTTGGACGAACGAGACCGGCCTCCCCGTAACAAGCGAGATTTCCACGTCCGTCCAGTCAATATCGCCGTCGTTATCGATGATCGCCCAGCCCTGAAGGAAAGGTTTCGCGCCGTTAAGGTCGAGCCGGTAGGAAACCTTCCAGACCGGTGACGGAATCACGTAGCTGAGGCTTATATCGCGCCTGTTCCTGCCGGGCAGCGCTATATTGAGCGTCTTTATGCCGGAATTGTTCGAGGAACGAATCATGTCGAGGGCGCGGTTTAGGTCGGCGTTTACCGCCGCGTCCCTGAACGTGAACGACTGAATGTCCTTCAGTTTTACCAGGCGCACCCCGTTTGTGGTAGAAATGGTTAGCGCGGGGTCGCCCTGGCCCTCGCCGCCGCGCAGAAAGACCGGCGGAATTTCAACCGCCACGATTCTGCCTTCAATCGATACCGGCGCGACAATCGAAGCGGAGGTCGTTATCTGTATCTCCTCCCCGCGCAGCGACGAAAGGATTTCCGCTATGCCCGGATTTCCGGCAAGGTTTATCCTGAGACTTTGCAACGTGCGTATCAGCGTTGTTTCGGATTGATACGTGACGACCGGCGCGCTTGCCTCCGGGTCGTTTATCACGAGGGACTTCAGCGCGTCGTTCAGTGCGTCGCCGTTAAAGCTCAGTTCCAGCGCGGCGGCGGGGGCGACGGAACCGCGATGTTCAAAGTAACTTACGCCGGATGAAAAGATGCTGATCTTCCGCAATGGCAAGTCCGCCGCTTCGCCTGAGTCCTTCTGCGCGAATACGGCGGACGCGAGCAGACAAGACAGAACCACACAAATACCTTTTTTTCTAAAAACAAGCGTCATAAAATCCCTCCAAAAGCAAAAAGTTTTCAAGTCCTTAAATTATATCATGCTTTGAGGGGAAAGGGGGGAAGTCTCCCCCTACGCCCGCACTTCGTTGCGGGCTGCCCCCTCTCCTAGGGGCTGCCGCCCCTAAAACCCCGCTCTGCGGGGGACGCCCCCGCAACGCCCCGCCGTCCTGTCCCCTCCTAATCCGGGCAAAACAGGCAAGCGAAACGCCGGCAAAGCCACGCCTCATTTTGGAGTTTTGGGGGGGGGCGCGCGGGGGGCAAAAAACCCGGACGCAACGCGCGGTGGAGGTGTGTGTGGTTGGGGGTGGTTG
>JAISLM010000150.1 GCA_031290855.1 Spirochaetaceae bacterium | reverse complement strand
CCCCCCCCCCCCCCCCCCCCCCCCCCCACCCAGCTACTAGAGCACATTTTTGTGCGTGTTTTAAACAAAGGAGGGCTGGGGCAGTTTAACACGGTAAACGGGGAAAAACCAGGAATCGGCGGGCGTCCGGGAAGGCGTCCCTGTAAATTGACTTTTTTAAGGGGCCCGGAGAGCCGTTTTTCCGCTGACCGGGGTGAAGCCGCAGGGCGGGAGGGTGTTTGCGGGTTTCGGCAGCCATATTATTCGTCTAGGCAAACATTGTCCAGCCCTTTTCAAAGCTGTTTGTCTTTCCCCGGTCAGCCGTCTCCTCCGCCGTCATTACCCATCATTAATCATTCATTAGACTTGATGTTTATCGTTTTTGGGTTGTAAAATTTGGGGGTGGAACGGTGTGAACGGCTTGTTTTGATCGGGTCTACCGGACGCAATTCCGGTAAGACCTTTCTTGCGGAGCGCATGATCGGGCGGCTGGCCGGCTCGCCTGTCACCGCGCTCAAGGTTACCGGCATCGAGAAGCGGGACGGGCCCTGTCCGCGAGGCGGGCAGGGCTGCGGAGCCTGCTCGATAAGCGGGGATTTTTGCCTGGACGAGGAGTTGACAGCGGACGGCACAAAGGATACGTCGCGCCTGCTCGCGGCGGGCGCTAAACGGGTGTTCTGGCTGCGCTGTCTGCGCAGCGCGCTTGACAGGGGTTTTGCCGCGTTCCTGGAGGCGGCGGAAAAGACAGGCCCGATAATCTGCGAATCGAACAGCCTGCGCGAGGCGGTCTGTCCCGCATTTTTCATTATGCTTTGCGACTCCGACGGGAAGGGCATCAAGCCGTCCGCCAAAAAGGTCGCCGGTAAAGCTGATTTTATACTGCAAAGTCCTATCTCCGCGGAAGATATTGAAGATTTGTTGAAAGCCCTGTCAAAAAGGGGCTTTGCTTTTACAAAAAGCAGATGAGGGAGCAAGAATTGATGAGGGAGCAAGAATTATGGAAAGGATTTCAGCGGAAAAGGCGTTAAGCCTTGTGTTGGACAGGGTGAATCCCAAAGAGGACAGCCAAAATGTCCCGCCGGACGAGGCTTTGGGCAGGGTTTGCGCCGCCGCGCTGTACGCGCCGGTAGACAATCCGCCCTTTGACCGCTCGACGCTTGACGGCTACGCGCTGCGAAGCGCGGATTCGGCGGGCGCTTCCACGGCAAACCCTCTGCGGCTGCGCGTTGCCGGGACGATCTATGCTGGCGACGCCCGCACGGAACGGCTGGAGCCGGGGACGGCGCTCCGCATCATGACGGGCGCGATGTTCCCGCCGGGCGCGGACTGCATGGTGATGCAGGAAAACGTGTCTACAGTGGACGACGGCGCGGAAATCCTCCTCTCCGCGCCCGTCGCCGCACGGGAAAACTACATATGCGCCGGGGAGGACATACGCAAGGGGCAGCCTCTGTTCGGTGCCGGCGAGAGGCTGGGCTTTGCCCATATTGCGGTACTGGCGGCAATGGGCTTCGCGGAGGTTCCGGTAAAATGTCTCCCCGTGTTCGGACTCTTCTGTACGGGCGACGAGCTTTCCCCGGCGGGAAGGCCGCTCCCTCCGGGCAAGATATACAACAGCAACGAGGCGCTGATCGGCCTGCGCATGCGGGAACTGGGTTTTGTCCCCAAAATCCTGCCGGCAAGCGGGGACGATGCCGGCATGGTCGCCGCAAAAATAGATGCCGTCATCGAAGAATTGGACGGGCTTGTCACGACCGGAGCGGTCAGCGTCGGCGAAAAAGACATATTCCATGAGGTCTTCAAGATTCTGGGCGTCGAGAAACTGTTCTGGCGGCTCGATTCCAGGCCCGGCGGGGCGATACTGTGCGGGATATACCGGGGAAGGCCGCTGTTCTGCCTTTCAGGCAACCCTTTCGCCGCGCTTACCGGCTTCGAGCTTATCGTAAAGCCGGCTATCGGCAAGATCGCCTCCCGCGGCGACCTTGCTGTGCGGAAACGGCGCGTAAAGCTCGCGGACTCCCTCGCGGCAAAACCCGTAAGGCGCTTCATCAGGGCGCGTATCGAGGACGGCACGGCAAAATTCCCTACTGAGCATATGTCCGGGCAGATATTCTCGATCATAGGCTGTAACTGTCTGCTCGACATTCCGGCGGGACGCGCCCTTGACGCCGGCAGCGCGGCGGAGGCGCTGCTCTTTTAGTGGGACGCGCCCGCGCCGCCTGCGGCGTCTGTCCCCGGCAATGCCCCGCCTCCCGCGCCCCTTACTGCGGCGGAAGCGCCCCCTTGCGTCTGGCCGCCGCCTCGGTACACCGGGGCGAGGAGCCGCCCGTTACGGGGCGGGGCGGTTCGGGAACGCTGTTCGTGTCGGGTTGCAGCCTGCGCTGCGCGTTCTGCCAGAACGCGCAGATTTCGCACGGCGGGATGGGCCGTCCTGTTGACACGGACACCTTTGCCGCGATCTGCCTCGCCCTGCAAAAGCGCGGCGCGGAAAACATCAACATCGTAAGCGCTTCCCACGCGGTTCCCGCCGTCGTGGAGGGGGTACGCCGCGCGCGCGAGGCCGGACTTACGATACCCTGCCTCTGGAATTCGTCCGCCTATGAAAAGGCCGAAACGCTGGAAACCCTGCGCGGGGTGATCGATACGTTCCTGCCCGACCTGAAAACCCTGGACAAAAGCCTCTCGTCCCGCTTCTTCAACGCGCCGGACTATCCGCGCTATGCCAAAGAAGCGATTCTCAAGATGATCGATATGGCGCGGGACAAGAACAAGGTGCTAATCCGGCATCTCGTTCTGCCGGGTTTTCTGGAATCCACGCGGGACGTGCTGCGCTGGTTTGCCGAAAACGCGCGTGACAGGGCCGGCCTTTCCCTGATGACGCAGTACACGCCCCCGGTAAAGGCGGAAAACGTCCCCGCCCGTTTTTTGAACGAGGACGAGTATTATACGGCGCTGTCCTGGCTTGAGGAATTCGGCATCGAGGACGGTTTTTACCAGGAGTTGGAGACCGGGGATGAATGGCTGCCGGACTTTGGGCGCGAAAACCCCTTTTCCTCGGAACTGTCCGTCCCCGTCTGGCACTGGAGAAACGGTTTTTGTCAAAAAGAACATAAAGCATCGAATCATCATTTCACGTTTTAAAGTGGCGCGTCTGGCAGTTTGATTATACTAAAGGGATGGATATAATTTGTGAAGTTTTATCCGGGCATCGTCCGTTGTAAACCGCCATTTCACCGTCTTCTGATTCTGATTTCTCTCTTGTTGCCACATCCCAAGTTCTCCCTGTAGTTTTTCCAGCGTGTCTATCCGGCGATCCAAACACTGGCTGCTCATCACACTTAACTCTATCTCCGCTATGTTAAGCCAACTACCATGCTTGGGGGTATGGTCTGCTTATATGCGGGGAGGGGATTTGGCGTGGTAGGCAGCGGCGCGGAGGCTTTTGACCTGCTCGTCGGCGAGGTAGTCGTCAAACGGGCAGACGCGGTCTATCATGCCGCCGGGGATTATCTCGATCACGCGGTTTGCGACCGAGGCCGTGAATTCGTGGTCGTGCGAGTTGAACAGCACGACGCCGCCAAACGCGATGAGGCCGTCGTTCAGCGCGGTGATCGCTTCGAGGTCGAGGTGGTTCGTCGGTTCGTCGAGTATCAGCGCGTTCGCGCCGGACAGCATCATCCGGGCAAGCATACAGCGGACGCGCTCGCCGCCGGATAAGACGTTGACCGGCTTAAGCGCCTCGTCGCCTGAAAACAGCATCCGCCCCAGAAAGCCCCGCACGTAGGTATCGTCCTGGTCGGGCGAATACCTCTTCAGCCATTCGGTAATCGACTCGGCGCCGCTGAAGAATGCGGCGTTTTCCTTGGGGAAGTACGAGAAGCTGACCGTCTGCCCCCAGTATATGTCGCCCGAATCGGGCTTTCTCACCCCCGTCAGCGCGTCAAACAGCGCGGTTTTGGCGATATGTTCGAGGCCGGCAAACGCGATCTTGTCATTTTTGTTCACGACCAGCGAGAAATCATGCAAAACTTCCGTTCCGTCTATCGAAACGCGGAGTTTCTCGACCCGCAGCACGTTGTTCCCGATGGCGCGGAGCGGCTTGAAGCCGACAAACGGGAATTTCCGGCTCGTAACGGTGACGCTTTCAAGGTCGAGCTTCTCCAGCACCTTCTTCCGGCTTGTCGCCTGCCTGCTCTTTGCCGCGTTGGACGCGAAGCGCTGGATGAATTCTTTCAGTTCCTTCGCCTTCTCCTCGCGCTTTTTCAGTTGGTCCCGCGCCTGCCGCTGCAAGATCTGGCTCATCTGATACCAGAAATCGTAGTTGCCGGAGTAGGGCGTTATCCGACCCATGTCGATGTCGCAGATGTGGGTGCAAACCGCGTTCAGGAAGTGCCTGTCGTGCGAAACGACGATCACGATGTTCGGGAAGCCCATCAGGAACTCCTCAAGCCAGGCGATAGACTCAAGGTCGAGGCCGTTGGTCGGCTCGTCCAGCAGGAGTATGCCGGGGTTCCCGAACAGGGCCTGCGCTAGGAGGACACGGACTTTCTTCGACTCGTCAAGCTCGGACATCTTCTTCGAATGGCTCGCCTCTTCCAGCCCCAGCCCGGACAGAAGCTGGCCGGCCTCCGCCTCCGCCTCCCAGCCGCCCAGCTCCGCGAAGTCACCTTCAAGCTCGGCGGCCCGCAGTCCGTCCGCCTCGGTGAAATCCTCCTTCGCGTAGACCGCGTCGCGTTCCTTCATCACGGCGTACAGCGCGGGATAGCCGTAGATCACTGCGTCCGTCACGGTGTAATCCTCAAACGCGAAGTGGTCCTGCCGCAGAACCGCGATCCGTTCCCTGGCGGAGATCGTGACATCGCCCTTGTCGTGCTCGATCTCGCCGTCCAGTATCTTGAGGAACGTGGACTTTCCCGCCCCGTTGGCCCCGATAATTCCGTAACAATTTCCGTTTGTGAACTTCAGGTTCACGTCCTTGAACAGAGTTCTCTGCCCGTAAGACAAGCTCAAACCGCTTACAGTGATCACTTAATTTTTCCTCTTGGTATTTTCGTTTTCTACGCGCCGCGCCCTTCGTTTTTGGGGATTTTCGGAGCAGGGGGGATTCGAACCCCCGGAACCTTGCGGCTCAGCGGTTTTCAAGACCGTCTCCTTCAACCACTCGGACACCGCTCCATGCTGTTTTGAGTATAGCGGGGGCCGGCCCCCAGGTCAATTGTACGGCGGAGCGGCGGGTCGAGACGCATGATTTCCGGAGTAGACCGCCGACAGTCCGGGGGATCGTATAAGGATAATAAGGCCGGCCCGGCAGCTAAACGTCCGTCCTTCATCACTCATTCCTAATTAACCGTCCGTATTCTTCCCGTATATTGCGTAGGCCTGCCAGGGAAGAATCCCGGGACGGCAGTTTTGACGGATCGGCGGCGGCAAGGGTGTCAAGCAGATAATCGATCTTTTGCATATCGGCGGTAAAGGAAAACTTCTCGAAGTCGTCCTCCGCTATCCGCCGGGAGAGGGCCGCAATCCGGGCGCTTTCCGTACTGTACACCCCGGAAATGTGGCGAACAAGCGCGTCCAGCGGGCCGTCAGTGTCGCGGGAGAAAATGGCGGCGTCGTTGTACAGAGTCCACTCGTTGATCGCGGCGGAAACGCTTTTGCCGGTAAAATCAAGTTTAACCGGAAGCCCGCCGTCCCCCGGGGCCTCCGCTCCAAGCGACTGATAAAGCTTTGTCCACAGCGTTTCGAGTTTCTTCAAGTAGGATTTTTGCCGCATCTCGTCGAATGAATTAGTACCGAGACCGGCAAGGCCGAAGACCATGTTCAGCATCAGCGGCCCGTGGCGCTCTACGGAAAGTCCCTTGCACAAAAACGAATACGTTACGCGGTACAAATAGTAAACCGTCCTGCCCGTGATGAAGTTGTAAACAGAGCCGGTGTCACTTTCGTATATGTTGTTGTACATTTGGTTGTTAATATCGAGCGCGGTCCGTTCCCCGTCGTTGAACGCTTCGAAAATCGCGGCCCACATCGCCTTTAAGCCTTCGCGCAGACGCGTCTTTGTCCCGTAGTCCACCGCCACATCGCGGTAAGCCGCCACGCCGTCGGAGCGGCTGCTTTCGTCCTGCAAAAACTCGTCCAGAAAGGCGGCGGCGCTTTCGTAACGCAGGTTCACGATGCAGAATCTGTTCAGTATCGGCGCCATGATGTTAAATATAAAAGGTATATTCTGTTTGTAGTTTGCCGCGGATACGACAATCGTTGAGGCTGGCAGGCGTTTGCCGTGACCTATCGTCCTTTCGAAGACCAGTTGCAGCATCGCGCCCTGCACGTTTTCCTGCACCGTGCTAAGTTCGTCAAGGAAGAGCAGCGAGGGAATGTTTTGTTTTTCGTGCCGGATTATGCTGCGGTACCAGTAGGGTTCGAGCAGTTCAAGGCGGCTTT
The DNA here is from genome assembly GCA_031290855.1 of Spirochaetaceae bacterium. Classification (GTDB taxonomy): domain Bacteria; phylum Spirochaetota; class Spirochaetia; order Treponematales; family Breznakiellaceae; genus JAIRMY01. Next base: position 18,369 of record JAISLM010000150.1, on the reverse strand, counting down.
CTCCGGAAGTTTTATCTTCGACGCGCGCCTGAAAACCCAGAATCTCTTCCTGGGTGAAGCGGGAACCTATCAGCGTTTCCAGGTGGTAGCCGTTGCGGGCGGCCCAGTTGCTGACGATGGTTGATTTTGCCAGCCCCGGGTTGGCGAGGAACAGAACCGGCACACCGCTATGGGCCGAAACGCTGATCGCAAGCTCTACCGTGTCGCGGATCGTGTTTATACCCATCAGCTACTCCAACGCGGCAATTTGTCAGGCGGAGCCTGAAACGAAGCCGGGCCCCTTAGCCCCCCGCGAGGGCCTGTTCCAACTGCTTCATCCGCCCCAAAACGCTAAAGTCCTCGCGCTTCCCGCCTATGTTTATGCGGTAGCCGCCCAAAAGCCTGGGCATCAAAACGGTTGTGACAAGCACATCCCGCACGCCTTCACGCTCCTTTAGCGTTGTTTTTACCGCTTTGATGAAGTCGTCGTCCGGTTTTTCGGCGCAATCCAGCAAAACAGTCAGAATGTTTCGCTTTTTGAGAAGTAAGTCCTCAATCTGATCGATCAAAAGGCCGGTATGCCGGAAGCAATCCCGCTGGATCAACAGGAAAACGACGGCGCAGGCGGCCTCTACCCCGCTTTCCTTGTCCGCATAGCCGCATTTTTGCAGAGCCGCGCGTAAAAAGCCGTTCAAGCGAGATGCCGACGCGCTTCCCGACACGACATTATGCAGGTGTGAAAGGCCGTGAAAAACCGCTTTTATAACGGTAAGACCGGCCTCGCACTGCCGCAAGGCGTCATCGTCCATGTCCGCTCCCGCTTTCCGCCCGCCTTCGCAGACTTTTATGAAAGCGTTTGCCCAGCGATCGGCGGCGAACATCAGCGCCGTTCCCCAAGCTCGCGCAGAACGAATTCCGCATCGGCGCGGGCATCTTCGCCGGAAAAGTCGCGGCGCAGAAGCCGCCCAGCCGCGGCAACGACCAGCGCAGCCGCTTCCGCCCTGAACGCGGTGAAGGCGACCTGCCTCTCCGCCAGAATCTGCTTGCGGGCGTTTTCCACAATACCCACCGCCTGTGCCTTCGCGTCGGAAACGATCTCCCCGGCCCGCTTCAGCGCCGCATCACATGACGCCTTCGCAATCTGCTCCGCCTCGTTACCGGCATTCTTCAGCTTATTCTCGTACATAAGCCGCAGGGCCTTTGCCTCGTCCAGTTCCTTCGCGGCGTTTTCGATTTCACCCTGAATCTTCGCCGTCCGGCCCTCCATAAACTTGCTGACGGGCTTGAACAGAATCGCCCGCAACACAAGGAAAAGAACGGTGATGTTTACCAGCGTGAAAAAGAAAGTTATGGAAAAGTCAAGCATGGCGCGTCAGCTTACCTGTTTGACGATCACAAGAATCGCAACAACAAATCCGTATATCGCCGTCGCCTCCGCCAGCGCGATACCTAAAAAGAATGCCGTCATTATCTTGCCCGAAGCCTCCGGCTGCCGCGCTATCGCCTCGGACGTATGCCCGGTCGCTATACCAATCCCGATGCCGGCGCCGAGGCCTGACATAACGGCGAAACCCGCCGCAATCAAATATACAAAATCCATAGATAGCTCCTGTTTCTGTTACTGCCTAATTATATTGATAAACCACAGCCGATTTCAACCCGGCGCGTTGCCTCATTGAAAATGTTACCCAAAAGCACCCATGCCTCATAAGGATATTTACGCCAGCGGGACAGGCGTACCGAAAACCGGGAATGAGATGAGCGGAATTATTACAAGGCCTGTGGAGGCGGCAGAGGCGGGAAGCGGACACCGGTCTGATAGGGCAGTTGCTTCGATCTGAGCGGGCGGCACGGCCGGGGCTGGGAGGCAGAAAACTGTTTAATGTTTTGCGGCCGCGCCTGCCCGATGCCGGCGTAAGCATGGGCCGGGACAGGTTTTTTGACGTGCCGCGGGAAAGCTCTCTGATACTTGGCCGGCTTCTTGTTCTGAAACGAGCAGCCAAGACCATATTCCTGTTTCAATAGAGGCTTTCCCAAAACTAAGCGAGTTTTGGGAATTGCTCAATATCCCGCGCAAACTGTTCGGCTGCTTGGCAGAAAGGGCCGGATGCGCCGTCGAACATCAGGGGGTGGAATTTACCGTGTGACCCGTGATAAGATGCCGTTGGCGGTACAGGCGCTAGACCGGAAGCGGCTGTCCGCCGGGAAAAATCCGCGGCTGAAAAGTCTGTGGGCGGCATAGACGACGCCTCACTGAAGCGCCTTTTGGAGGAGGCACTGTAAAGAGGGGAAGCGGCGGTGAAAGGCGCGTACAGGGACTTGCCGCTGACGGTAAACCGTAAAACGATTTAGGAGATGGCGATGGGAGAAATCGTAACCTGGGAAGACAGATTCAGGAGTATCGGCAAACTGCAAGAATGGGAAGCGCGGGGCAGGGAAAAAGGCGCCGCCGAGCGTGAACAGCTCGGGCGGGAAAACGAACAATTACGGGCCGGAGCCGGGTATTAGATACAGGACCCGGACATGCACCCGCGCTTGCAAGCCGTATCGTATGGATAATATATTTATTACAGGCGTCATGCGCCGGGGCCTAAACACGGGAAACAAAGGCTTCGGGCGCGGCGGTATGTGTGATTTATGAAAAGATGCAAAAGCCGAATTCGCGTAACAGCAACGTATATCGTGTTCTGCTCGCTGATCGTTTACACGATTTACGCGATCACCGGCATCGTTTTAACGGCAACCGGCAAGACTCCTCTGGCCGTCTTTTTCAGGCAGGAACGCGATTACGGATTAATGCTGCTGCAATGTCTGCTGGGGCTGGCAGTGCTGTTCCTGCCCGGACTGCTCGAAAGGCGCTGCAAAATAGTTATAGAAAATTTCGTATACATATTTTTTTTGGTATTCCTTTACGCCGCGATTATCCTTGGCGAGGTGCATGATTTTTATTACCTCGTGCCCCACTGGGACACCCTTTTACACGCGTGCAGCGGCGTGATGCTTGGCGCCATAGCCGTTTCCGCAATAGACATTTTGAACAACAGCAAAAAGGTGAGGCTGTATTTAAGCGAGGGCTTTGTCGCGCTGTTTTCTTTCTTTTTCGCGGTGGCGCTTGGCGCAATCTGGGAAATATACGAATACGCGATGGACCTGTTCTTCGGCTTTAATATGCAGCGTTACAGGTCCGGGGAAGGCGAGCAGCTTTTGGGGCAGCTTGCCCTGTACGACACGATGAAGGATATAATCGTGGACGTGCTGGGAGCGGCAGCGATCTGCATAATCGGGTACGCCGTGTTAAAACACAAGAATAAAAAAGTTCTGAAGCTGGTTCCGCAGGCGAAGTTCCACTCGCCGAAAAAACTGGGCGCGAACACGGCCAAAATCAAAAAGGCCGGCCTTGGCACCTGATGCGCGGCGGGCGGGTTTATTACGGAGCTTGGTATGTCCAGGGCGCTTATACTAATAGTTGAGGATGACGAGGAGATACAGGAACTGCTCTCTCTTGCGATGAACAAGGAGGGTTGGCGTCTCGTCATGGCAAAGAACGGGGAGGACGGCCTTGCGCTGTTGAAGAAGAGCGCGGTCGACTGCGTGATTCTGGATATTATGCTGCCCGGCATCGACGGTTTTACCGTTTTGAAGAGGCTGAAGGCTGAGAAGGCGCAGGACTCCGTGCCGGTGATAATGACGACGGCGCGGGGCGAGGACGCCGATATTGTGGCGGCCCTTGAGCTTGGGGCCGACGATTATGTGGTAAAGCCGTACAGCCCCCGCGTCCTGATCGCCCGTGTGCGGGCGGCGTTACGACGTAAAGAGGGACGCGCCCTGCCCGAAGCTGAACGGAACTTTCTGCGGGAAGGCAGACTCGGCCTTGACGCGGTGAAGCACGAAGCCACGCTGGACGGTGCGCCGCTCGACCTTTCCGTCAGCGAATTCTCACTGTTAAACACGTTCCTTTCCCAACCGGGCCGCGTGTTCTCGCGGAATCAGATAATTGACGAGATACACGGCGCGGACTACCCGGTCACCGACCGTTCCGTCGATGTGCAGGTGATGTCGCTGCGCAAAAAGCTGGGAAGCGCGGGAGACCTCATCGAAACGATCCGTGGCGTGGGCTACCGCCTAAAACCGGCGTGAAAACCGTATTCGGCAAGAGCCTCCTCATTCTTGCCTCGGCGGCGCTGGGCCTCTTCTGTTTTTTCGCGCTTGTTTTGCTTGTTTTTATGAACTCCCTTTACTACGAGACGAACACCCAAAACATGAGGGCTGCGGCGCGGCTTCTGTCCCCGTTTTTGAACGAGGCGTTTTCCGGCGCGTCCGGCGGCGCGCCTTTGCCGCGGATCAGCGGCTCGTACAGGCTTACGCTGACCGGCTCGGACGGCGTCGTCGTTTACGACTCGGACTTTGACGCGGAAACGATGGAAAACCACGGCGACCGCCCCGAAATCACCGCCGCGCTTGCCGGGAACGAAGGGATCGCGCTGCGGAAGTCCGGCACGGCGGGCATAGACAACCTTTACTTCGCTATCCCGCTGTACAAGGGCGAGCCGCCGCGACTGTCGGGGGCGCTGCGCCTTGCCCTGCCGGTTCCCGGCTTCGGACGCCGTGCGGCGGCGGCCGTCCTTCCAAACATCTACTTGCCGCTGCTGGCCGCCGCCGCCGCGATAGCGGCGGTGTACGCTTTCTCGCGGTCGCTGGGGCGATCCTTCATGCGGCTGGAAAAGCTGGCCAAAACGGTGTCCGCCACGCCGTACGCCGGGATAGCCGCCCTGCCGCTCGTCTCGGTATCGGACACTGAGGAATTCCGTACGCTGGAAACGGCCCTGCGGAACATGGCGTCCGAGCTTGCGCGGCGCGTCGAGGAGGCCCAGGCGGAAAGGAGCCGTCTGGAAGGCGTCCTTGACGGCATGAACGAGGCGGTCTTCGCGACGGATGGCGGCCTAGTGCTCCGCCTTGTGAATCCCGCCGCCCGCAGACTGTTTTCGATAGCGGAAGGCGCGGAGCCCTACCTGTTGGAAGCGGTACGGGCCACAGAACTGGAAGCCGCCGCCCGCCGCGTGCTTTCAGGCGGAGGGCCGGAAGAGTCGGAACTCCACATTTCCGCAGGCGGGACGCGCCGCTACTTTCGCGTCTTTGCCGGGCCGCTCAAAACATCGGGCGGCGTGATCATCGTGCTTGAGGACATTACCCGCCTCAAACGGCTGGAGCAGGTACGCAAGGATTTTGTCGCCAACGTATCCCACGAACTGCGGACGCCGATACAATTGATCAAAGGCTATGCGGAAACCCTGCCGGAGCTGCCGCCGGAAGACGGGGAAACTTTGCGGCGGGGACTGTCCGTCATACGGAAGAACGCAGCGGCGATGGAAAGCCTGACGACGGACCTGCTGACCCTGGCCGCAATGGAAGCTATGGAAGATTCGGCGGAACCGCTGCCCGAGAGGGCGGAACAGGACGTAAGGCCGCTGCTGGACGAAGCGGCACAGGCGGCAGCCTTCCTTGCCCGTGAAAAGCGGACCCTGGTATCGGTCGAATGCCCGCCCGGACTGCGGGCGAAGCTCCACGGCACACTCGTCGTCGAGGCCCTTGTCAACCTGCTGGACAACGCGGTGAAGTATACCCCGCCCGGTTCGGCGGTCGTCCTCCGCGCCTTCACGGCCGACGGCGGAGAACTGTTCCTTGAAGTAGCGGACAACGGGCCGGGCATCGCGGGCGAGCATCTGGGCCGGATATTCGAGCGCTTCTACCGCGTAGACCGCGGGCGCAAGTCCGCCGGAACCGGCCTGGGCCTGGCGATAGTCCGCCACATCGCGCTGCTACACGGCGGCAGCGCCGAGGCCGAAAGCCTTGCCGGTCGCGGCTCCGTGTTCAGGCTAAGACTGCCGCCTGCCCAAAGATTACACTGATTTTTGTTTTAGTCCTGTCATACTTTATTCGCAGTGGGGTCTGCTCCCCTGCCGCTCTGCCGGAAGGTCGAAGGTACTTTCCGCTTCGGCTTCTTTCCGTTTTTCTTCATATGTTAAAGCAAAACGCGGGCAAGCGCACATATATTTTACATGAGACATTTAAGAATGCTGAAACAGGGCGTGTGGTACGAAATCAGTACCAGCGTCAACAACCGGGAACCCCTGTTCCGAGGGGGGCGGGCCCCGGCGCTGTTTGACCGGGTGTTCCGGGAGACCGAGAGCCGCTTCGTCTTCGAGGTCCGGGGCTTAAGTCTCGCCGGCGACCGGCTGGCCTTTTACATCAGGCCCGCGGACGGGTTCGAGCTGCCTGATATAATGAAATGGCTGAAGCAGACCTTCGCCCAAAGGTACAACCGTGACAGCGGGCGGACGGGGCACCTGTGGGGTGACCGGTACTGGTCACGGATACTGGAAGGGGAGCCGCCGGACGGCGGGGAAGCGGGGGAGGCGGCGGCGGGAGGTCCGCCGGCCTGCGGGGTCAGGCACTATAGCGGGAAGCGCCCCGACGGACGAGCGGCGGCGGGCGGCTCCCCGGCCCGCTGCGGGGTCAGACCCCGCAGCGGGAAACGGGCGGCCGCCGCCGCGTTTTCCCGCCTATACCCCCTTCCCGTGGCCCCGGCGCCCGGATAAGCGGCATAATCCGCCCGTAGAATCTTAGCGGACGCCATTTCCTCTCCAAACCGAACCGGCCCAGGGGGATACGTCTGCCCTGAAATCTAAATTGCGGGCCAGGTTTAGCGATTGCGGCGGGGAGGTTCATACATGATGTAACCGGGCGAAGGTTTCCGATTGTTCAGCAAGCTCCTTTTCCTAATGAAATGGTGACGCAATGGCTGAAAGGATTGCTGCCCGTATCGGCTGCGGGGGAGTCGTTCCTCCTGACGGATTCGACCCCTGGGACGAGCGCGGCGGAGCGTCAGTAAATTATGTTGAGGCTCGTGCCGACCGTTCCGACAAAGTCGCTTGTTTCGGCAACATGGTTGCGCGACACGTCGAGCCGCACGAAAACCTCAAGGTTAAGGCGGCCAAGTATCCGTACTATCGATTTGTGCTGGGCGGACAGCGTGAGGCTGTCGGACGCGCCCGTCCTGTCCAAACTCAGTTCCAGGCTTTCCTGCCGTATCCGTTCAAAATCCGCAATGGCAAGCTCTTGAAGGGCGGGCCAGGCGCTTTGTCCTGAAAATTTTGAGAAAGCCCAGCCGTACAGCGTCCCAAGCAGGGATTTTTCGGACGGACTTATCCAGTCAAGCTTGAAGACGCCCGTCCAGCCGTTTGCGAGTATCGTTATGACATCTTCGAACTGAAGCATCGCGCCCCGGAAGCCGTAAAAAACGAAGATTTGACCGGCCTGGACGCGCCATGAAAGCGCCTCTTCCTTGGGGATCGCTATCGCCGCGCTCAAAAACGTGTTGTACTCGTCGTTTTCATAGAATTTGAACAGCGGCGCCGCGCCGAAAGCGCCGAACATATTGATCGACGAGAAGCGCAGGCTGCCGCCCGTGCCGAGTACGTCCGTCTGCGTGTCGAGCTTTTGGGAGAGGTTGCGGTTGACGTGCGTCTCGATGCTCCGCGGCCTGAACAATGACTGAAGGCCGAAGGGTTCGGGCAGTTGCAGGGAAAGCTGGTACTTGTCGCTGAACGAGGCGTCCCTTACCATCTCTGACGAGGCGGAACCGTCCAGGCTTCCACGCAGTTTTGCGCCGAGTTCCGCGTCAAACAGCGAGTAGAACGGTATCGCGCCGTAAACTCCGGTCGCTTCGCCGAAGGTTTCCGCAAACTTTTGCAGATCGTAGCCGGCGCCGGGGCCGCTGTAAAAGATGAAACGCCTGTAGGCCCGCTCGACGCGAAAAGAGCCGGAGAGGACGCCCGCCTCGAAGGGGAAGCCTAGCGCCGCCGTCCCGGACGATTCGGTGTTGTTTGCCGGGCGGTCCGCCGCGCTCCGCACGTCAACGGACAGGTCAAGGCCGACTGGTTTTGTGTCCATGCCCGTTTCAAAACGGCCTCCCAGCCGCCGTCTGTCTGCCGACGAGCCGTCGTCCGGTACCATGCTTTGCCAGGAATCCCCCCAGGTCTTTCCGTAATCGCCGTAAGTCCCGTTGCCGGCGATCTCCGTATTCGACCAGTTTCCCTCCGCGTTGATGAAAAAACGGAGCGGCGTACCGGGAATCCGTGCCATCGCGATATTCCCGCGCCACGCCCTGTTTTTCTGGCTGTTCCCAAAATCGCTTCCGGCATGAAACGCCGAGGAAAGCGGCCCGGAAAGCGTTATCCCGGCTTCGTGATTCCACAAAACGGAGTACGGATCGACAAAAAACGCTTCGGAGAGGCCTATCGGCCCTATGGAGCGGGATATTTTGTGTCCCGCGTTCCACCAAAAGCGGTTTGAGCCGCCTGAGAACGCGGCGTTTCCGTCAAGCTGTATGCCGAAAAATCTTACTCCCGCCCGTGAACGGTTTACGACCGCGTAAAAAGGTTCCGCGTACTCGTCCCAGGGGTCGCCGCGGGCCCCGCTTTCGACCGCGGTTTCTAAAACGGGGCCGCCCAGGATCTCAACGCCGTTCACGCTGAGGCCGGCTTCCTGCGGATGCCAGTTGAAAGAGCCGCCGGCGTTGAGCGAATAGGAGGGCGCGCCGTCCAGCAGGACGACTTCGTCAAGCCTGAAGCCGTCAGTCGTTACCGCGCCGCCGCTGATAAGCGCGATTATGTAGGCGGAACCGGAGGATGCGTCGCTATCCGTGTAGGATGCGTCGCCCGCGGAACCGCTGTCGCGGAGCGCCTGCGGGTTGTAGTACAGCGGCACGTCTATCTTTTGGCCGCCGGCGTACACCTCGTTCCTGCCGCCGCCATAGCGCAGTTCGACCGCCGTCCAGTCTCCGCCGCCTATTTCTTTCAGCTTACCGAGGGGGATGCTGACCCTGATCGCCGTCTGCGAGGCGTTGCCGAATGACGAGCGCCCCCGTGTTACCGCGAAGTCGAAGGCCGCGTTGCCGGTGTAGGCGGGCGGCTTTACGAAGAAGGCGAGGGTTTTGTACGAGGAGAAGGGGATACTCCCGACTCTGCCGCCCGCACCGGCAGCGCCGTGGCCGTAGGACAGGTTTTTCCACGAAACGTCGAGTACGCGCTGCCGCCCGCCGTCCGGGTGGAGGCGTTTAACAAGATCTGGATAGCGTACGCGGAGGCGTTCGTCGATCGTTTCAAGCGTCGAAACCCCGTAGTCTGAACCGTTTTTCACCTCGCCGCCAACCAAGACTAGCGGCGCGAATTTTGCCCCGCGCACTATCGGTGGGGCGAGCAGTACCCTGCCGGAAACCGCCCCGCCCGTATTGATCACGAGGAGGCGGATGTACTTGGCGTTTCCCAGCCTGCGCCTGTCGGCGTCGTCCAGAGTTATCGTTATTAGGCGGGGCTGCTCGTGAAAGCCTTGCGGTGAAAGGGCCGGAGGCGGGTACAACTGCGCCGCCAGAACCAGCGCGGGGTTTTCGCCGCCGCCTGAATCTTTTGACGCCAGGCCGCCAAACTCTATCACGACGCTGAGCCGGGACGTGTCGCCGCTGAAGTTGCAGAAGCGGAACGGCAATTCTATAGTACGCGCCTCCTCCAACGCGCTGCCGTCGCCAATCGGGGACTGAAAGCCGGTCCAGTTTTTACCGCCGCCAAGTGAGAATTCGGCGGCCAGAATCTCGCCGCCGAGGGACGGGTCACGAGCGGAGTAAGGGCCGTCTTTCCCGCGCACCGTATCCGCGCCGCCCCAGTCGATGTTCATCAGCGTGACCGTGCCGAGCGCGCTTGTGTTTTTGTAGTTGCGGTATACGAGGTCTGCCCGGCCTGCCGCCGTTAAACCGCTTACCAGGGGCGGCGCGTCGCTTGGCGCTTCCGAGATGAACGAGGCGCTTTCCGAAAGCTGGAGTATCTGCTCGCTGTCCTCCATGCCGGCAACGCGGTAAAGGCCGGTCGTGTCTGGCTGGACAAACGCGAAACCCGTCCGCAGTTCCGCGTTAAGATCATCGTAACTCCACACTGCCTTACCGCCAAAGCCGACGGTGCCGGGACTGGAAGAGCCTTCTTCGGAAAAAGTGCCGGCGGCCAAATTCCAGCGCAGTCCAAGCGCCCCTTCCGCCATGAAATGTTGATCCGCACTGTAAACCGCACCCAAACCCGCCGCAAGACTGCCGTTACGTCTTTCGCTTGAACGTTTCAGGAAGCTGATCCTTATGGTTTCGTTAAAAGTGGCGGGCGTTTGCAGCCTGACCGTGCCGGAAGACGGGTCGAAAGAAAAGTTCGGATCGTCAAGACCGGCCCGCAGCACCTTGACGGAGCCCGGAACCACGTCACTCCCGATGTTATAGTCCGTTGACGCGCCGTAATTCGTAAAACGGAGCCGCACATCGGCGCTGAAAGACTCGTATCCTGTAAGGTAAACCTGGTAGTTCCAGGACTTACCGTTCAAATCACGGGCGAGGGGCCAGCGGGCTACGGGGCTGCGCGGGTCGGTGCGGGCGTCGGCGCGTACAATCTCGTACACGCGGCGTTCCTGCGTGACGAGTTCCCCCGTTTCCTCGGAGACATAGAGCGGCAGATCCGCGTAGAACGAGGTTTCGGCGAGCGGCACGGCGTCAAAACCGGCCACACGTTCACCGCCGGACGAATCGACCAGGGCGGCGCTTTCCGACGTGCTGTTTGGCGCGTTGTATCGGCTTTGGCGTTCAAACGGTGAGAAAGTGCCCTTCTCGTAGATAACGAGGGAAGGCCTTCCGCCTATGCTGATTAGCGCCGGTTTGTCCGGCGCGCCGCCGGGTTGGGGGTAGTCTTTAAGGTTTACCTCGTCAAAAACATCCTGTACGTCTCCCAAAAACGTACCGGGGGCGTCGTAGCCCCCAAGCGAATAGCCGCCGCCATACGAAACGGCGACCCTTAAGTCGGGGCTTGTCCGAAGTTCGACCAGCCCCAGCCGCGAGCTTACGGCGTATTCGCCGGGCAGGGCTTCCCGCCAGTGCCGTCCGCCGCTCCCGGCAAGCGGGCCGTCGGAGTCCTCGAAGTAAACTTTGATTTCGGACGGAATGTTTTCGTCCGGCAGCACGAAAGAGATGCCCCTCATAGCGGAAGACGCCTCAAGGTACGAAAAACTCCGTTCCCTGCCGCCGACAAAGGCCCTTTCCTCGCGGACTGCGTCGTCCCAGCGTACCAGCGTATGTATCTGCAAGGGCCCTCCGCCGAAACGTCCGTAAAGCCCAAACGACGAGGCCGAATCCCCGCCCAGGTCCAGGTACGGGAATTCGGGAAAATCAAGGCCCTTGTTGCCTATGCCGACATATTGAACCGCTTCCCCCGGCTTTCCCTGATAGCCCGCGCGGTAAGTGTTTATCGCGTAATCCTCCTCAAAAGAGGCTTCGACAAACCAGCGCTCGCGTATCCACAGGGCAAGATTCAGGTCGGCCTCCTGCGTAAACAGGAAGGGCGAGTCGTTGGCCGCCACGCCCGTACCCAAGGGCCCCTTAGAAATTCCCCACTTTGCCGTGAAGGAACCTTTCCAAAAGCCGGACAGGAACAGGGAAACGTCGCTGTCAAAAAGGTTGAGCGACAGGAGGGCGGGCGGCGCTTCGTCCGTTACTTTCTGCCTGAGCGCGCCGGTGTTGAGAAGTTTTTTCCGCAGCGCGTCGCTTCCGTCATTTTCCGGCGGACTGGGCGGCGTTTCGGAAACATCCCCGGCAGCACCGCCGTCCGTCCGCCCGTCCGCGCCGTCACCGGCGTCCGCGCCGTCACCGGCGTCCGCGTCTACTTCCGCCACGCCGCCTGTAGCGCCGTCACCGGCGTACACAGACGCATTGTCCGCCGCGCCTTCGTCCTGGGCGGACGCCGGTGCACCGGCAAACAGGAATATCAGCGCGAACACGGCGCAAGTCGTAAAAAATATGTTTCTTTGAGTGAGCGCGCCGGCGCGGAGTTCTTTTTTCACCTGCTTTTTGTCCGCCCCAATAACTTAACCCCCCCTCCCATTTCAAAGCTGTCAGGGTTTAACCTGCCACATTCTGCGGACATCACCCATGTTGCGGGGGCCTTCCGGCCCTACGCTTTTCTTGCAAACCTCTATGTCAACGTCGTTAAAATCCTTCAAATCATCAAGCATGGCCTTTGCGATCACAGGGTCACGCATATTCACAACCGCAAAGATACGCAGTGGTTTTTCTTTGCCTTTTACTTCAATACTCAGCATCTCATTTGCAAGCAGATAATCGCCGACATACCTGTATGTTTCTTCCGAGATCAATATGTCCGTATCGAACAGATCGTTAGGCCCCTCGATGCGCGCCGCGATATTTACCGCGTCCCCTATAACCGTATACTCCATCCGTTCCTCGCCGCCAATCTGTCCCGCGACAATCTCGCCGGTATTTATGCCGCAGCCCAGTTTTACAAGCGGAATATAGCTGCCAAGCCTCCGCGTGCGGTTCTTGTTCAGGCAGCGCAGCGCGGCCCGCATCGAAAGCACGGCGCGCATACAGTTGAGCGCGTCCTGTTTCGGACTGCCCGCCGTTTCCGGCGTTCCCCAAAGCGCCATTATGATAACGCCTCCCTGTGTAAGGAATTTATCGACACTGCCCCCGTTTTTTGTTATACAGGGAACCATCATACGCAAGTAATCGTTCACAAAATCGACAACGGCTTCGGCGTCAAGCCCGTCCGCCACCTGATGAAAATCGCGTATAAAGGCGAAACAGACGGTTGTTTTTTTGTTCTCGCCGCTGCGGGAAAGCCTGCCCTGTTTTGCCAGCTTCACTATCGCCCTGTTCGTAAACTTTTCAAAGTTTTCCAGGCTGTTTCCCATGCCGATAAAGTTCTGCGTCAAAAGCCCCAGCTCGTCATTGCTGGTTACTTTGAGTTGTAGATCGTAATTACCGTCCTCTATCTTTTTCACGGCGCTTGTAAGGGAGCGCAGCGGCCTGCTTATCGTTCTTGAAAACAGAATTATAAAAATGATCGATACAAGCAGTACGGTTAAGCTTAACGCGATGTTTCGGGCGTTTGTTTTTACGATTCCGTCAAAAACCGTACTCGTGCGTATAATAGTGATCAGCACGGAATTCCCCGTAGAGAGGCGCTGCACCGCCCCAAAGTATTCGACACCCTCCCCGTCCGTATACATGCTCTGTATGTTCGTATTGGAATTATCCAAAATGTTTTTTACGAACGGAAGCTGATAGAAATTGGCCCCGCCGCGCAGTGTGTCCATATCGCGGTGCAGAATCACGTCGCCCTGTTCATTCAGCAAAAAAGAGACGTTGTCACCTTCGCCCAGCATCGCGTTCATCGTTTCCGAATCAAAAAAGATATTCGTGGAGGAAGCGCCGAGAGGCAGGCGCATAACGAGCATCGGAATACCGAAAAACGGCGTTGCGTTGCGAAGCAGGATAGTGCCGGGCAGTGTTTCCGCCAGATCGCTCCCTTCCGCGGCGTTCCATAAACGCGGCATATTCGTATCGGCGCCTAGGTTTGCAAAAAATGTTTCGTTTATATAAAAATCGCCGCCGTCCGTTGTTATCGCGGCAATTTGCGGATTCTGATCAAAGAAATAACGCGCCGCCGTCCTTTCAGCCGCCTCCGCGCCGGAACCGGCAGTAAGAACGATAGCGTCAAGGTCGTAGTAAAACACCGTAACGGCGGCGCCGAGACCGAGCAGCCTGGTTTCCACCGCCTCCGCCGTACGCCGGTTCACGCTGAAGTTGTTGTCTTCGGCGGTCAACCTAACATCCGCGCTGACAAGAAAGGAAACAAGCGCCGTCAGCGTACCCAGCGACAGCACAAGAAGCGCCGTAACGACGCCGACCAGCTTCACAGCTATCGGAAGCCGTACCCTTGCCGCTTTCCGGCCGGAAAGCGGCAAGGGCTCGGCGGCTCCGTCCCGCGCCGGTCCGGGAGCGTCGCCGGGAAGTGTCTTGACGGAGGCGGCCTTTTGATACGGGCCGGTACCGGGAAGGCTTTCCGTGCCTGCCGTAACGGACGGCGCAGGCCGGCCCCCCCAGTCCCGCGCCTGCTCTTCCGTAGCGGATGCCCCGTCCGCAGGCTCAAGATAGTCGCCGGGATCAAACTCCTCCACCAGATCAAAATCTTCCGCCGGCCTAAGCAGGTTTGCCGCGGGCTCTGTAACTATTTCATGCGCGCCCACCCCGTCGCCCTGATCTACAGGCGGCTCGGCTCCGGGCCCAGCCACGCCGCCCCGGTCAGCGGGAACTTCACCTCCGGGCCAGACCCCGCTGTCCTGACCGGCATGAGCCTCCGCCCCCGGCCAGGCGCCGCCGTCCTGATCGACGGGGGTGGCCCCTCCCGGATAAGCCGTGCCTGCGGTAGGGGTGTAAGCGCCGGGGGCACTGTATGTGGCGGAAACGGAGGCAGGCGGGACGGCTTTTTTGGCGCCGTGAGCCAGCGCTTCAGCCTTCTCTATGATTCTGATGTGGGTTCTGCGCACTTCCTCGGCGGTGAGACCTCCTATCGCGGCGGAGTTCCGCGCCGCCTCCGCCCTTTCGAGAATCCTTAAATGCGTACCGCGCACCTCTTCTATCGGGATAGTGCCCTCGTAAACCGGGGGATCGTCGTTTTGCGCCATTTGTACACGTATAATAACTTAAACCGGAAGCTTTATCTATCGTTCCGCCCGGAATTTAAAGGACTATACCCGCTTGTGGTTCAAAAGGTAAACGTTTATAAGGTCGTTCCGCAGTTCCGCTATCAGCGCGATATCGTCCTCGCGCCCGCCGGAAAGTTCGCGGTAAAGCTCTTCCGTCGCGCCTTCAATCGTAAACTTGCGTTCGTGCAGAAGATATTTGACACGCATCAACAGTTGGATGTCCCGCGCCGAATACAGGAAATTGCCGTTATCGTCCCTGCGGGGCTGTATCAGCGGTATCTGTTTCTCCCAGTACCGGATTATGTGCCCTTTCACGCCGAGCAGTTTTTCAAGATCGCCGGTCGTACAGCGTATCATCGCGGCCTTCGCTTTTCCCCGCCGGAAGATCGTATCTCCAGCGTCACGGGTATCGTGCGGTAAGACAGGTCTTTCCTGATCCGGTTGCAGACATAAGCGCGGTACGCCGCCGTGAACGCGGAGGGCCGCGAGACAAAGAGGCGGAACACCACCGGGTTTGTCGAAACCTGTACGCCGTACTTTATCTTGAAGCGCGTCCTGGGGCCCGACGGCGGAGGGTTTTCCGCCTGCGCCCGTTCCAGAAAGGCGTTGAACTTGGACGTCTCTGTGAAGCGGTTAAGTTCCTCAAACATCCTTACAGCGGTATTCAGCAAGGGTCCAACCCCCTCTCCGTTCTTCGCGCTGATCGGCAGCACGGGGGCGTAATTCATCTGCGCGAAGAAGAAGCGTATCGAGTCGCGGGCCGCGTTAAACGTGTTCTTCGCGTCCGGCATCGCGTCCCACTTGTTGAGGGCGAATATCAGGCCGCGCCCCTTGTCGCAGACGAGCGAGGCGATCTTCTTGTCCTGGCCGGAGAAACCCTCCGGCGCGTCTATCAGTTGGACGATGATGTCGGCCTCGCCCACAGTCCTGATCGCGCGGTTCACCGAGTAGTACTCGACATCTTCGCTGACGCGGCTCTTCCGCCGGATGCCCGCCGTATCCAGCACGGCGAAATCCACGCCCTTCCAGACGAAGCGGCCCTCGACGACATCCCGCGTCGTACCGGGAATATCGCTGACGATGGACGCCGCCTCCGCGCAAAGCCTGTTCGACAGCGTGGATTTTCCGGTGTTAGGCTTCCCCAGAATGCTTAGCCTTATCGCCGGGGCGCGCCCCTCCGCCGGGGCGTCGGCCAGCCTCTCCGCTATAGCGCGGACGAGTTCCTCAACATTGTCTCCGTGTTCCGCCGAAATCGGGAACACCCTGTCGAAACCGAAGCGGAGGACGTTCCAGGTCTCTCCCGCGAGCCTCCCGCCCTCCGTCTTGTTGACCGCGACGAGAAGCCTGTCGCGCAAAGGCCGCAGCAGCGCGATAAACTCCTCGTCCTCCGGCGTCACTTCGCCCGCAGCCAGTATCAGAACGACCAGATCGGCCCCTTCCACCGCCCGCAGCGTCCGTTCCACGACAAGAGCGTCGAGCAGATCGCCGGGCGAGCCGGGAGTACCGCGGTCGAGCCTGAAGCCCCCGGTATCGACGAGCAGCGCCGCCTTGCCCGCGAGAAGCGCCTCCGCAGCCACCGGATCACGGGTGAGCCCCGGCATAGAATCGGTGATCGCCCTCCGCCTGCGGAGCAGCCTGTTAAACAAGGTCGATTTACCCACGTTTGGCCGCCCGGCCAGCACGACCACCGGCTTCTTCCCGCCCGCGTTCATAATTCCGTCATACATCCCGTTTTTCCCCCATACCAAGCCGTTTCAATTATGCACCCTCGCGGCCCCCGCGTAAACCGGCCATTCACCCAAAGCCCCAATCACAAATGGATCTTCGCCCGACGGAGGCTCATCAGCAAAGAGCCTCAGTGCGGCAAGCGCGAACTGAAGGTTCGGCGCGGTATCTTAGGCGTTGTGTTGCTTGGAACGGAGGCTCGTTCTGTAACACAGTCAATTAGTTTTGGGTCAGGCTCCATAGCGAGGAAAACAGCGCTCTCAAAACTTCGGGCCGTTGGCGGGGAAAATGCGTAACATCTGAACACGCCTTATATGCTTGCCTGAAAAACGGCAAGTTCAGCTTGGGCAAGTACATTGCCGGATACTTGGGTAAAACCCGCTGACGGGCTAGAATGTGTAAGTTGTGCTTCAGGCAGGCGGCCCTGCAGCGCCCAAGTATGCGGGTAAAATCCGCCGGTAGTTTGTTATATGGATTTTACGGTAAACGGAAAAAATTACAACAGAAAAAATGTTTTTATAATAGCGGAAGCGGGTACGGCGCATGGAGGAGACGCGGCAAAGGCCCGAAAACTAATAGCGTCTGCGGCTGAAGCGGGAGCAGACTGTTTCAAAACGCAGATAGTATATGCGGACGAAATAATACATCCTTTGACGGGCCTTGTGCCGCTGCCGGGGGGCGAGGTCCCGTTGTACGATGTGTTCAAAAGTCTTGAAGTAAAGGATGATTTCTATGCCCGCATGAAGGAAGATGCCGAATCGAAGGGCCTCCTATTTCTTGCAAGCCCGTTTGGGCCGCGAAGCGCCGAATGTCTCCGCCGGCTTTCGCCGGAACTGGTAAAAATCGCTTCGCCGGAACTGAACTACACGCAGTTGCTGCAAACGGTGGGCGCGTGGAGTCTTCCGGTACTGCTTTCCACCGGTGTATCGGAGCTGGCGGACATAGAGCGGGCGTTGTCTTTCTTTTGCGAAGGCGCGGTGTGTCTCCTTCACTGTGTTACAGCCTACCCCGCGCCTGAGACCGACTACAACCTGAAGCTGATAGAAACCCTGGGCGCCGTTTTCGGCGTGAGTACGGGGCTTAGCGACCACAGCCTGGATCCATGCCTTGTCCCGCTGCTTGCAGTCGCCTGCGGCGCCTGTGCCGTTGAAAAACATCTCCGCGTTTCAGGTGAAGGCGGCACGGGCCTTGACGACCCGGTGGCGCTTGACGGGGCAGCCTTTGCGAAAATGTGCGCCGCGATACGCCACGCCGAAAAACTGGATGCCGCCGCCATAATCGCGGAAGTTTCCGAGGAATATTCCGAGGAAAAGGTGCGGCTTGTCCTCGGCGACGGCGTAAAACGGCCTGCCCCTTCGGAGGCCAAAAACTACACCCGCACGAACCGTTCCGTGCACGCCCTGCGCTACATAGCGGCGGGCGAAGCGCTGGGCCCCGAAAACTGCGCCATACTGCGGACGGAAAAGGTCCTGCGCCCCGGAATGCCGCCCTTCATGCTGGAAAAAATCATGGGCCGGACGGCGCGGCGACCCATTCCGTCCGGCGAAGGGATACGTTTCGAGGACGTTTGAGCGCCGCGTCCCCCCTGCACATATTGGGAACAAAACCCGCCCGCCTGATACGTCCCGTCATGCAGCCAAGACATTCGGCGGCCTCGTCCCCGGTGCAAATCTTGTTGTCGTACAGAGCGTAGAGTTTCCGGACGCGCTTTGGCGAAAGGTTGGGCATAACGACGTTCGCCCCGGCGAGCAGAGCCTTCTCCCTCCCCTGTCTGTGTATCGTGCCGAGAGCCGTTGTCGCGGGTATAAGCGCGGCGGGCAGCAACAGCCTTGAAAGCGCCACCATTCGGAGCGTCTGTTCCAGCGACCCGCCCGGCTCACCGCCGAATGGCGTGTCCGACTGCGGGATGAACGGGCCTATTCCAACCATTTCAGGCTCCAGTTCCCGCAAAAAACGCAGGTCTTCGAGCAGGTTTTCCGGGCTTTGGAACGGCGTCCCGACCATGAAACCCGAACCAACCTGATAGCCGAGTTTTTTAAGGTTAAAAAGACACTGTTTGCGGTTTTCAAGGCTCATCGA
>JAISLM010000149.1 GCA_031290855.1 Spirochaetaceae bacterium | reverse complement strand
TCAGCAGTATAAAATTGTAGAATACGCCTTTGTCATGTTTATTTACGATGAGGTTTATTCGCGGATCTTCAAAAGACTTAATGACCTGGACGGTGTTATCCGTGGAACAGTTATCCCGTATCAGGAGTTCCCAGTTTTGGTGAGTCTGCGCTATTACGGATTCTATTGTCCGGCTGATGGTGTCCGCACCGTTGCGCACGGACATAATAAGGCTGATTAAAGGAGCGTCTGTAAATGCCACACCTTAATCATAACCCGGTTGCCATATCGAGTCAAGAATCCAAATACGCTATATGCAGGAAGGCAGGCTGAATTTATCAAGCATCAGGGTACTAACATAATGCACATATTTTCGGCCTTCAAAATATCTGTGCAGTGAATGTGATATACATTCGCTGCAAACAGTGGAATTATTCTTTAGATTTACAGGTGCATCAAACGTAATATTCATAAAATCAGGAGACAGTCTGTCCCGAGCAAGCTTATAGCTGTTCAAGACAGACATATCCCGGTTTATATTCGGAAAGCCTATTCTCCGCGGACAAGTTTATCATGCTCTTTTTTCGCGTGGGACAGCATCCCGTCAAGGCTTATCCACATTAAAGTCTTTGATTTTTGCGTCCCCTCATTTAAAGAATTTTTTTTATAAAATCCATCGCGTATTTCGGGAAAATCATGGATAAACCGGCATTTAACCTGAAGTTAAGCCGCTTTGCCAGCATATAAACATCCCTGCATTCATCAATACTCATTTTGTTGATATGGAAGTAAACCTCGACAGTAGTATCGGCGTTGTATTCTTTGATTAATCTGGATAATTCACCGCGGTTTTTTTAAAAAAGATTCCGCCTGCCGCCCGCATGGGTGATTTCGTAATGGCCGGCGCCAAAACCGGAACAGGACAATCTTATATGCACCGGGTTTGCATTTATCCGCACACACACCCGAATCATTCAATACGACAGATGCCCTGTCTATAAAGGCCCAACACGCCAGCCGTTTCTTTTAAGGCATGGAAGATGCCTTTACCGTCCCGCCGGCCCTCCAGATGTAAATTTTTCTGACGGAAAACATATTATCCAAATCATGTTTTGCATAAAATTTTTCCGGTAAGCGGCATTGCGCGTTAATGTTGTTCGATTCGTTTTGCATTTAGTTTTTTCTTGATTAGAGTTGTTCAGAAACTGAAGTTTCTGTACAACAACCGCTTAAAAACAGCAAAATGCGGAGCATTTTTGCCTGGACTTGTTCGATAACCAACCGGGTCGTCGAACAAGTCCGTTATTAAATTTCAACAAAAGCATACAGAACCGTCTCCGTCCAGTTACGCGAGTGGTGCCTGAGTTTAAATTTGTATTCCGGTACAATGGAGCTTATATATTTGGTAAAATCAAAAATATCTTCGGGTTTGTGGTAAATACACAGCGCCATTTTCGGCTTGTCACGCTTTATCACGGCGGACGCTCCCCGCAGACAGCGCATTTCATAGCCTTCTACATCGGCCTTGATGAAAGTAACCGGTACATCCCTAAAGTAATCGTCCATGCAATAAATATCAATACGGTCTCCTTCAGCGTTGTTTTGGACGGTGTCCCAGGAGTTTAAGATAAAATTATTTGTTCCAAGCTTGTTTGACTGCAAAATGCGTTTTCCGGTCTTTTCGCCTATTCCGGCTTTAACCATAATTATTTGATTTTCGCTGAACATCCATTCCCGTGTTAATCTTTCCATTCTGTATTTTAGGGCTTCATATTCACGCGGAGAGGGTTCGAAAGCGTATATCCGCGATATATAACCATTTTTTTCCCAAATGAATCGCTCGATCGTATCGCCCACCGCCGCGCCGATGTCCACATAAACCTCATTAGCGCCGTCCATCAATTCATCAAGGCAGAAATACTGATTTTTATTGCTTATACAATGCCAGAA
This sequence comes from Spirochaetaceae bacterium, assembly GCA_031290855.1. GTDB lineage: Bacteria > Spirochaetota > Spirochaetia > Treponematales > Breznakiellaceae > JAIRMY01. The sequence goes on along the minus strand of JAISLM010000149.1, from coordinate 18,101 downwards.
TCTGTTTTCGCTTGTCAGGTTTTCGTAGATCATCGTGTCGAGCACGTTCTTCGATTCCGAATCAAAGAAGGCGTTGTCGCGCAGACGGGTGAACCTTTCCATGTTCCGCATCGTGAAAAACGCCCTCAGCGTTATGAGGGCGGTATTCCTCCCCGCCCCCGCAAAGTGCGCGGCGTAAGACTTTTCAATTGCCTTCGCGTATGTTTGATTCGTGATGAACAGGACTCCGCCGTCAAAAGAGGAGGGCGGTATCACTTGTAATCCACAGCACGGGTGTTTTTGTTTTTCAGGCGAATTATCAACAAAACACGATACACTATGGTTTTTTTCAGTCAGAAAATCATGGCAGGGAACCGCCGACACGCCCGCGCCAAACAAACCTATTCCCTTGTCAATGTTTTCATTCGCAAGAAAATATACCGGACTTAAATCTTCCGCCGCTTTTTCTATCATTTTCCATGTAATGATTCTGTTTTCCATAATATTTAATTAGAAACCTCCCCAGGGCAGGTCGTTTTTATCGTGCAGTTTTACCACTTTTATGCCGTCATTTTCGTAATGTTTTATAGATTCGTAAATGTCCGCTTCGTAGTTATAGTTTGTGATAACGATCGCGTCCGGCTTAATCCGCGGTAAAAGAGCGGGGTTTTGTATCTTTATGCCGCTGTTAACCGTACCCCGCAATTTTTCGTTTTTATCAAAAATAAACAATTCCGCCCCAAGGCCGGGCAGAATCTCGCGCACATAATCAATAATAAAAGAAGTGTATACAGAGGCGGGCCAAAGGCCGATCTTCGCGTGGTTGTTGTCAAACGCTTCCGTGATTTTTTTTATGATGTGCTTTTTATTGTACCCCGACTCGTCGAAGCGGCGGTACATCTCCCGGACCCTTTTTATAATTTGTATTTTTTGCGTACATTTTTTTTCGCAGTTTCCGCATTCAAGACACGGATTTTCGCCGCTTTCCGGCAAAATATTGAACGACATCTTAAGGCGGTAACATATACGGATGTTTTCGAGCATCCGTTCTTCAGTGCGCCTGAAGTCCGGGACACCGCCGGGGAAGAAGATACCGTTGTAGCTGTACATGAAGGCCGCCGTGTCAATTCCCGCCGGACAGCCGCCGTCCGCCATGCAGTAGCCGCAGCCCGTACAGTAACCGGTAATTCCTTCAAACCCTTTCTCTGCAAGTTCAATTCTTTTTTCGGCTTCCGCCCGATCCATTACGCGCAGTACCGCGCCAAGATTGTCGTGTAATTCGCCGGCATTTGCCATGCCGGACAGCATTGTCGTTATTTCACCATGCGCGTAACAGAAAGACAGCGCGGCGCGGGAGACTGTCGCGTCTCCTTCCGTTTTTATGAACGAAAACGTCTTTTCGTTTTGCGGAATGAGTCCGCCGCCGAGCGTGTTCATCGTGACGATCCCGACATTCAATTCCGCGGCGCGGCGCAGCACACGGTCCATCATTTTTTGATTGAGGACGGAATACGTTATCGTGATTCCCTCCAGCAGGCCCGATTCAATTATTTTTATCATATCGTTTACCGTGCAGTGGAGGGACGCGCAGATATGATCAACGAGACCTTCTTTCTTCGCGCGCAAAGCGCCGTCATACAGGCCGCCTCTTTCCGTCATCTTTAGGAAATCGCTATAACTGAACACGGACCACATAATGAAAAAATGAGCTTTCTTTATGCCTATATGTTCCAGCGAGGCGCATATTCTGCTGTAACATTCGTCCGCCGTTCTGTCGTTTGCATAGCTGGATTTGACGGTAACATACACTTCCTTACCCGTGCGCCGGAGCGCCGCGCCCACTATCTCTTCGGCCCTGCCTCCCAGGTAGCTGTGGCTTGTGTCGATGTAGTTGACGCCGTTGTCAATAGCTTCCAGGACAAGCCGCACGGCGTTTTCTATGCCGGCCCCGGTTTTGGCGGGGAAGCGCGTCGTACCGATGCCAAGCGCCGAAAGCATCTTGCCTGTTTTCCCGAAAGGCCTGTACAGCATGGATTATGCTTTTGAGTCGGGCGGACATTTGTAATAAACACACCTGCACCTGTCCGCGATATGCTGCGGCGATAGGCCGTAAGCGTGTTTCAGGTCACGGTGCCAGCCGTATTCCGTGCAGAACGTGTCGTTAAAGCCGATGATGTCGAAACCCTTGAGCGGAACGCCCGACTTCAAAAGACACTCGCTCACCGCGCCGCCCAAACCGCCGTAGACGCTGTGTTCTTCCACGGTAACCACGCGGCCCGTCTTTCCGGCGGACCCGGCAAGCGTCTTCCCGTCCAGCGGCTTTATAGTAGACATATTGATCACTTCCGCGCCGATTCCGTCTTTTTGCAGTATTCTTGCCGCCTCCACCGCGTCCGCGACGACAGAACCGCTTGCGACTATCGTAATATCGCCGCCGCCCCGAATGATGTTTGCCCTGCCAATCTCAAACGGGGGGGCGCTCTCGTATATTTCCGTTTCGAAGGCCTTGCCAAGCCTGATATAGACAGGCCCGGCGCGGGAAAGCGCCTTTTCGAGAACGGGCGCGACCTCTTTAACGCTTGCCGGCGACAGAATCGTAAGGTTCGGCATAACGCGCAAAACGGCGATATCCTCCGTGGAATGATGGGTGGGGCCGCCCTTGTTGATTATCACCCCGCAGCTATGACCCGCAAGTATTACTTTTACGGACGGCAGACAAATATCCAAACGTATGAATTCAAGTGCGCGGTAAGAAAGAAAACAACTGTAAGCAAAAACCAGCGGCATGAAGCCTTCTTTTGCCATCGCCGCCGCGGCGCCAACCATGTTGCACTCGGCAATGCCAAAATTAAAAACCCTCTCCGGATATTTTTTTTGTATCTCGTCAAATCTTACAGGACTGTCATCCGCAACCAGCAGCAAAATCTTTTCGTCCAGGGCAAATATGTCAAGGAGCGCGTCCCCAAAAGCGTTTCTCACGTTGCCTCCCCGTCCCGTATTCCGAATTCCTTTAGCGCGGCGGCGTACCCTTCGCGGTTCAACATCCTGACGTGAGAATCGACAGCGTTTTCCAGGGCGGAAACGCCTTTGCCTTTTACGGTACTCGCGATAACGGCAAGCGGCTTTTCAGGCAGACGATTCCTGTCAACCTTTAATACGTCCGCCAGTTCATTACATGAATGTCCGTCCGCATTTACCGCGTTAAAGCCGAAGGCTTTTAACTTTTCATACAGCGGCTCCAGCCCCATAACCGCATCTGTATAATTAATTGCCTGCAGCCTGTTGTAATCTATGATCCATACCAGGTTTGTTAATCCAAAATGCGCTATCGACATCGCCGCCTCCCAGACGCTGCCTTCCTGGCATTCGCCGTCGCCCGTGATCACGTACACGAGCGAGTCTGACTTCTTGAGACGCAGGGACAGGGCCGTACCGGCGGCCAGCGGCAGGCCGTGCCCCAGGGAACCGGTCGCATATTCAACACCGGGGATTTTCGCGGTTGTATATGCGCCAAAGATCGAGCCGGGCTTGCAGTACGTGTGCAGTTCGCCGCGTGTAAAAAAACCCGCTTCGCAAAGCGCGTTGTACAGCGCGGCCGCGGCGTGGCCTTTGCTTAAAATAAATCTGTCGCGGCTTTCATCTTTTGGGTTCGCGGGATTGTAACGCAACACGCCGCCAAAAAAAAGAACCGTGATTATGTCGATGCAGGACAATGAAGACGCGATGTGCGTAGCCTCGATCACGGAGGCCGTCTTTATAAACTTTTTGCGTAAGTCAGCCGCTTTTTTTTCGATGTCCGTCACGCCGCCCCCTAGATCACCGCGTTTCCTTCGCTTAATTCCGCCAGCAGCGGACGCAGATTCTTTGTATAGTTCGGGTGATCCCAAAATCTGTGCAGGGAATACTTTATACACTTTTTGCAGAACTCCGCGTTGTTGCGCCGTTCTATTATCTCGTCAATTCCGATGTCAAGGTAGTTTGGCGCAAGCCGCTCGTAGGAATAAAAACAGCACAGCAGCACGGACAGGTCCCAGTTAATTACCGGCAGGGCCCTCATGCCAAGGCAGGGGGCGGAATGTTCTTCCGCGCAGCGCTCCAAAATTTCGTCAAGGCTCACCAGCATGATGTCTTTCGCAAGACGAGCCCCTTCCCACAGAGGCTTTTTTTCGATGTAATCCATCGCGTAATCCGAAAATATTGACGACAGCAAAGGCTCCAGCCGGAAGCCGTTTTCGACGCAAAAATCACGCATCGCGGCGAATTCTGACAAATTGTTTTTATTGGCATGGTACAGAATCGTAATAATCGTTTTTGAATCATATTTTTTAATATAATTTTTTGCGTCAAGCAGGTTTTTGAAAAGAAGCTCCCAAGTGCCGCCGGAATGTGTTATCTCGTAATTTTTCGGGCCGAAGCCCGATGTCGAAACACGTATATAATCGGGCCCGGCCTTTATCACGTCTTCAAGATACTTCCCGTAATTCAGGTTTGTTGACAGGCCGCTTCCTATGCCCAAACCGTTGTTGTACCTGATAATTTCCGCAAGCCCCGGATGCAGCAGCGGGTCGCTCCACACGTACAGGTCTACCGTGAAGAGCCAGGGGATTTCCCGAATCAGCTTTTGCAGAACCTTCCTGTAATCGTCAAAACTCATGAAGCCGCCCGTTTCCAGACGCGCCCCCTCCCCGCGCGGGCAGGCTATGCAGCGCAGGTTGCAGACGCCCGATATTTCTATACTCGGCGAAAGCGGGGCAAGCTCCTGCATCCTGACGTAGTGCCTTCCGTGGACAAGCCCCGCCCCGCGGCAGGCGAGCGCCATCTGCCGTATCTTGTCGGTCGTGCTTGTAAGTATTATCAGCGAAGATTCAAAGGCGGCGGGGCTGCCGAGTATAGTTTTCGGATCGAGGATCGGCGTCCCCCGGTAGTCCGTGCCGATCAGCACCGGGGCGCTGTCCAAGAAGGCTTCCGCCCTGTAGCCGTTGCGCAGAAGCGCGAAGAGGAAAGGCCGGCCCTTCTGCCCCGCGCCCCACAGGTAGATTTTCCTGCCGCGCAGCAAGTCCGCAATTTCCCGCAGGCCGTAGTGTTCTTTTTTTACATTACACTGGGGATTCACGGTCTCTCTGCCTGCCACTTTTTTAACTTACCAGCCCGCTTTCAGGGTGTCAAGCCTGAAAGCGGGCCGCCTGAAAGTGCGCGCACGGGGCAAGGCCCGCGAACAAACCCCCCGCGCGCCCATCGTGCGGGGGGTTTACGGCGTGACGGAGTCTAACGGACACGCCGCCCCGGCCCGGCTTTCGCAAGCCGGGCCGGGGCGGCGGCGTAACCCGCGCTGCGCGGGTTACGCCGCCTAAAGCCGCGCAAGCGGCTTGAGGCGCCGGCTGTGGACGCCGCCGGCGGGCGGTGGGGCTTAGCTGGAGCCTGTCACCGTACTCGCGCTGATTACCACGGGGTCATTGCCGGGGCTATTGCCGCCGTATGCCTGCAAATATCCTGACCCCGAACCGCCTTTGATCGTGTTCAGTTTGTCGGCGGTCGTGTTGCCATCGTATATCAGCACGTTGGCGAAATCCGACACGGCTATTTTGCCCGTCGCTGCTGTCAGAACAAAAACGCCGCCCGCTGCGCCTAACGCCGTCGTATCGTCGGTTTCGCTGCCAACCCTGACGATGCTGGTCCCCGCGCTGAACGTGAGCTTCCCGCCCGCGTCCGCCGTGGCGTTTTCGGCAAGTTTGATCGAGCCGACAACGGTCGGACTAGCGCCGCTTGTGTTTTTCAGGTCGATCGTCGTATCCGTCCCAATCGTAAGGTTGTTCCCCGTGCCCGCCAACTGGGTGATCGTGCCGCCCGTGCCCGCGGTGAGTACGGCGGCGGCCGCGCTGGCGGTGATGCTGGAGGCATCATCGTCGGTGGCCGCTATCGTGACATGGCCGGACGCGCCGACCGCCTGCCAGACGCCGGAGATTTCAGTCTTGGCCGCGATGATCTTGCCCGCGCCGCTGATCTTAGCGCCGGTATCGGTAGCCCCGGCGGTCAGGACGAGGCTTACGTCCTCACCCAGCGTGATTGTTCCGTCGTTATCGATTGTCTTGCCGGCGGGCACGGTAATTTTTATCGAGGATACAGAAGCAGTCTTTAAAATCGCGATTTTCTGATTTGTCGCAAGCGAGATGTCATCGGCCAGTGTCCAGCCGTCCGTTGTGCTAAAACCGGAGAAAGGCAGGTCGATGTCGGAAATAAGAGGGGCACTATGTCCGGCCTTGTAGGTTATCGTGATTTTATTCGTTTCCGTGGCCCCGACGGCAGTAATCGAACTGGCCACAAGCCAAGCGCCGGCGGGTACGGTAACGCTGGCCTTTATTTTAGCATTGCCCAGTGTCGCCTCGCCTTTGGGCCCCAGATTGATGCTTGCGCCTTCGGTACTTTTAAGCGTCGCGCCGGTCGCGTTAAGTGTACCGTACACCGTGAGGCTTTCTACAGTGTCGAGGGCTTTGCTGTTGTCGATAGTAAGGTTTACGCCTGCCGGGACTTCAAGGCTTGTTTCCTCCGCGGTGGGCGCTGTGTTGAGTTTAAGCTTTACGGTTTTACCGTCCGCCAGCGGGCCAATGGCGGTAATGGCAACATTGGGTGTGACGGAGGTGGTTACTATAGCATTTGTGCTGATGTCAAGGCTGCCCGCTTCTGCATAGCCTACCCACTTCGTAATGTCGGCTTTGTCAGTAAGCGCCGCTCCTGTGTGAGTAAGCGCAGCGCCTTTCCTGATGCTTACCGTTTTGGGCAGGCCGGTCCTGGCAGTGGCAAACAGTGTATCGTTTGCTACCGACAAGTGGCCGCCATCCTCGAAAACCAGCTCTCCTTGCTCTCCGTCGCCGGCAAAACTTCCGTTGGAAAGAGTTAAGGCGCCGCCATTACCGAAAACGACAACCCTTCCCGTTACCGTTACGTCGGCAGTTAAGTCATAGGCGCTTGCGATTTCGATGTAAAGCGTCTTGCCGGCAGGTACCGTAACCCCGGGCAGTTCGTTGCTTGTGGTAACCGGCTTAAAACCTATGTTGGGATAAAGTCCGGCCTCATCCGCAAGCAGGGCTTTCAACTCGGCTGCGTTTGCCGCAAAAACCGTGTTTTCCGGCGGTCTGAAGCCTTCAGGCACGTTTACGTATTTGGTTTCCGCCTCCTGCTCGCACCCTGCCAAAATAAATGCCGCGCCAAGCAAAGCGGCGGCAAACCCTAAAAATAGACCCTGTTTTTTCATAGAGTCCTCCTAAAAAATTGTTCGTCCGGGCCAGGCCCGGACGTGTACGCCATCGCTGTGCGATGGCGCACTTGCCGGGTTTCCCGCAGCGGGCAGAAGCCCGGCGCGGAAAACCCGTGTACAAAAAAGTAGGAAGCGTATTGAAAAGCCCGGCCTTTTGTGGCAGGATCTATACGTTCTTACAAGCCCCGGTTCGGCGTCTTCCTGCAAAGAATAAGCGCTGTTCCGGGGCTTCCTCTTTTGTATATACTACATTATAGCACGGGTGGGGGGGGGGTACACAAGTTTCACCGGCATTTTTTTTTGCGTTTTTTGCAAAAAAAAACACAGGTTTGGAGCCGTCCCGCAAGGCAAACGGGGAAAAGGTGAATTCGGAGGCGCCCCCAATGGAAGACGGGGCTGCCGGGCGTCCGGGGGCAAACCGCGCAGGCGGCAGTATGAGGCGGGGGCGCGGAGGGGTCTGTCCCCATAGCGGCGGCAATGTAGCTGCCGGGGGGCGGGGCCTTGCAGACAATGCCTGGAGTTTGAGTTAAGCTATCCGCAAAGCGCTGGAACGTCTGCCTTGACAGTTTTTTTGCGATCCTATATAAATTGATCAGGTTAAGCGCGGGAATAGCTCAGTGGTAGAGCGCCACCTTGCCAAGGTGGATGTCGCGGGTCCGACTCCCGTTTCCCGCTTCATTTTAACACATTTCAAGAGGGTATTGTGGCGGTAACACAGGAAATTACACATCTGGAAAATTCGGCGGTAAGGCTGACCTTTACTTATAACAACGAGGATTTGCGCGCGAAGTACTCCGGGGTTGTCAACGGTATCGCGAAAGATCTGCGGATAAACGGCTTTCGCAAGGGTAAGGCGCCTGTTTCCGTGCTTGAGCGCAAGCTGGGTAAAGCGCTTCAGGAAGATGTGCTTAACACGATCATCGCAAACACGGTGAACGACGCTATCAAGGATGAGGGGTTCCCGAAAGAGGCTGTTCCGCTGCCGTATTCCGAGCCCCAGGTTGAGGGAGAGCCCAAACTTGACCTTTCCGGGGACTTTGTTTTCTCGGTCAAGTACGACGCGGCGCCCCGTTTCACGGTTGATCGCTGGGAAGGTTTCGAGGTGGAGGTGGAAACCGCCGAAGTTACCGATGCCGATGTCGAGAGCGAGCTGGATATTATCCGTGAGCGTAACGCGATCGTGATGGACAAGGAAGACGGCGCGGCTGCGGAAAAAGGGGACGTTGTTACTGTCGCTTACAGCGAGCTGTATGAAGACGGCGGGGAAATTACCTCGTCGAAGCGGGAGTCTTTTACATTTACGCTTGGGTCGGCCCGTAATTTTTTTAGGTTTGATGATGAAATTACCGGCATGAAGAGCGGCGAGACCCGTGATTTTCAAAAGTCATACCCGGCGGATTTTGACGAGCCGGAACTGGCCGGTAAAACAAAACGGCTTCGCGTTAAGCTGACGGCTGTCAAGCGGCGGGAGCTTCCCGACGACGACGAACTGGCCCAGGATGTCGACGAAAAGTTTAACACGATAGCCGATTTAAGGCAGAATATAAGGAAAAGCCTTGAAGAAGCGCTGGAGACGAGCCTTCATAAAACCAAAATCGACAGGATTATCGAAAAGATTGTTGAACAGGATCCTCCGCCCGTACCGGAATCGATGCTTTCAATGGAGATGTTTGCCTCGGTCGATCAGGGCGCCGCCATACTCAATATGCGGGATGAGGAGAAGCGTCTTTTTGTGCGGAATGTGATGGAGAACGAAGAGCTTAAACTCAAGACGCGCAAAAAAATTCAGGCCGCGTTAGTCAGGGAGAAGTTGATAAACCAGTTGAATATAGAAGTTTCGGATGATGAACTGGATAAAAAATACCAGGATATCGCGGAAAAATCGGGGAGGACGCTTGAAGCGGTGAAGGAAGCTTACAGAACGGACGGGAAAATAAACGAATATCTTACTGACGGCATTAAGCAGGAAAGGCTGAATGAACTTTTATTGGAAAAAAACACTATAAAAGCCGGGAAAAAAGTGAGTTTTGTGGATATTTTTCCGAAAAACACTTAGATTATAATTATGCATGAAAAAATGAATAGCCTTGTACCAATCGTCGTTGAACAAACAGGGATGGGTGAACGGTCTTACGATATTTACTCACGGCTGCTCAAGGATCGTATTGTGTTTCTTGACGGAGAGATAAACGATGTAACGGCGGATCTTGTAGTGGCCCAACTGCTGTTTCTTGACGGTCAGGATACCGAGAAAGACATCAGTCTTTATATCAATACTCCGGGCGGTTCCGTTACCGCCGGGCTTGCGATTTACGATACCATACAGTACGTAAAATGTGATGTTCAGTCGATCTGTGTCGGTCAGGCCGCCAGTATGGGCGCGCTTGTTCTGACCGGCGGCGCCAAGGGCAAGCGCATGGTTTTACCCTCGTCGCGTGTGCTGATTCACCAGCCGTGGGGCGGGGCGCAGGGCCAGGCCCTGGACATCGGCATACAGGCAAAGGAAATACTGCGTCTTAAACGGATGACGATAGATTATTTTTCAAAACATACGGGTAAATCTACAGAACAGATTGCTTCCGACATGGAACGGGACTTTTATATGTCTGCGGAAGATGCGGTCGCTTACGGTGTTGCTGATAAAGTTTTAACCAGGGGGGAACATGGCAAGATTGCGTAATTCCAATAGCTCGGAAAGGAACTGTTCCTTTTGCGGAAAGAGCGGGGACACGGCGCGGCGGCTGATAGCCGGCCCGTCGGATGTATATATCTGCGACGAGTGCGTAGAGGTTTGCCGGCGCATTCTTAACGACGGGGAGCGGGATCTTTCGAGCCAGTTTACGGGCGACATTCCGCGCCCCAGGGAGATAAAGGAGTACCTTGACCAGTTTGTGATCGGGCAGGATGACGCAAAGAAGGCGCTGTCCGTCGCCGTTTACAACCATTACAAACGTATCGCGAATCCGGCCAGCAACAACCCGGACGATGTGGAGATCGAAAAGTCAAACGTACTGCTGATAGGGCCCACCGGCACGGGCAAGACGCTGCTTGCCAAGACGCTGGCGCACAAGCTCAAGGTGCCGTTTGCGATAGTTGACGCGACAACGTTGACCGAAGCCGGCTATGTCGGCGAGGATGTTGAAAACATCCTGCTAAAGCTGATTCAGAATGCGGGCGGGAACATAGCCGCCGCCGAGCGGGGTATCGTATACATAGACGAAATCGACAAAATTTCACGCAAGGGCGAGAATGTGTCGATTACCCGTGATGTTTCCGGCGAAGGCGTCCAGCAGGCTTTGCTAAAGATAATAGAAGGTTCTGTCGCGTCGGTGCCGCCGCAGGGCGGCCGCAAGCATCCGAATCAGGAGATGATACGGATCGACACGACGAACATTTTGTTTATATGCGGCGGCGCTTTTGTCGGGCTGGACAAGTACATAGAGCGGCGCGTGGTGCAGCATCCTATAGGTTTCGGCGCGGAAGGCCGCGATACAAAGAACCAGAGCGTTAAAGAACTGTTCAAAAACCTGCACCCGGACGATCTTATCCACTTCGGCATGATTCCCGAATTCATAGGCCGCCTGCCGATAACCGTCTGTCTTGACGAACTCAAAATAGAAGACCTCCGGCGCATAATCACGGAGCCGCGCAACGCGATAGTGAAGCAGTACCAGGCTTCTCTCGCGATTGACGACGTTAAACTTGAGTTTACGGAAGAAGCGGTCAACGCTATCGCCGAAACCGCGATCCGCCAGAAGACGGGCGCGCGCGGGTTGCGAGCCATCGTAGAACGGCTGATGATAGACATAATGTTTGAACTTCCCTCCCAGCCAGGGCAAAAGCGCGTGGTAATCTCGCAGGAGACGGTGGAAAAGTTTCAACCGCCCGAAGTTATCTCGCTGGCAAAATCAGCGTAAGGCCGGCGTCCCGTATGCCGGAGGCATACGGAACGCCGCCTGTCCCGGCCCCCAACATGAATACCATACAGGTTTTAGTTCCGGACGAGGCAAGAAAGATTGCCGCGGGAGAAGTGATCGATCGCCCGGCGTCCCTTGTGCGGGAGTTTATCGATAATGCCATAGACTCAGGGGCCCGAAACATAGACGTATCGATAGACCGGGGCGGTATAGCCTGTACCGAGGTAAGCGATGACGGCTGCGGCATGATTCGGGACGACCTTGCCCTCTGTTGCCTTACCCACGCGACAAGCAAGATACGGTCGCTTGACGATTTGGACAGGCTTTCTACGTTGGGCTTTCGGGGCGAGGCGCTGCCGGCGGCCGCGTCTGCGGCACGGCTTGAGATAGTAAGCAGCACCGACGGCCGCGAGGCGTGGAGGCTTTTGGCGGGGCCTGTAGCCGGGGCGGACTGCGCGGAAACCTTTACGCCGGAACCGGCGAGGCGGACACGGGGCAGCAGTGTCCGCGCAAAAAACCTGTTCGACACGATGCCGGCCCGTAAACGTTTTCTGAAACGGGAGGGCAGCGAGGCCGCGCTGTGTATGCAGGCCTTTATCGACAAGGCGCTGCCTTTCCCCGGCATAAACTTCCGGTTTTTGCAGGACGGCAAGTTAAAGCTGTTTTTGCCCGCCGTCAGCGCCGCCGCCCCTTACAAAAAACGCTTTGCCGCCGCCGTTATGGACGGCGTAAATGAACATTTTTTACACGAAATAGCGGCTTCCGGTAAGGATTTTTCGATAAAAATCGTAATAGGCGGCCCGGAACTGTACCGGAACGACCGCCGCAGGCAGTACGTTTTTGCAAACGGCAGGCGCATCAACGATTTTTCCCTGCTGCAAGCCCTTGAATACGGCTCGCAGGGATGCTTCCCTAACGGCTTGCACCCCGTGGGGGCGATTTTTCTTGAAGTTGATCCGTCAAAAGCCGATTTCAACATACACCCGGCAAAACGCGAGGCGCGTTTTGCCGATGCCTCCGCCATCCACCACGAAATCACCACCGCGCTCCGGTCTTTCTTCCGGCACATAAACCTTAACCGGCAGCAGCCTGATATGTGCCGAAAGACATTTTATTTTGAGGACGCCGGGCAGTACGGAGAGAATTCCGCGGCGGGGCGCGGACTTGAAGCCGGAGATAGGGAGGGCGGCGCCGCGGCGCTTGAACGGATACTTTCGGGCGAGTACGTCTTCGAGCCTCTGCCGGGAAGCGGCAGGGACTACGGGCTTCTTTTGTCAGAAGACTCCGCCGGAAGCCCAGCCACCGGTAACGGCGGCGGGGCGCCGGCTTCAAAATTACGCTATGCGGGCCGTGTTTTTGACCTGTTCATACTTGTTGAGGACGGCGACCGGCTCTACATCATAGACCAGCACGCCGCCCACGAGCGGATACTGTACGACCGCTTTCTGTCCGAGCCTGTCACGAAGCAGGATCTGCTTGTGCCGATAACGTTTCTTACCGAAAGTGACGCGGACGATGACTTTCTTGCGTCCCACCGGCAGGAGCTTGCCAAACTGGGCGTGATAATAGACGGCGGACAGGGTTCATGGCGGATAGAAGCGCTTCCCGCACTATGGCGGCTAGGCGACGGCGAAACGGTAAACGCGATACTCGGCCTGCGCGCGGCGGGCGAAAATATCGCGGAACGCTGGGCGGCGACACTGGCCTGCCACGGCGCGGTACGGGACGGCGATTATCTGGACAGCGCGGCGGCGCTTGCGCTGGCCGAAAAAGCGCTCGCCCTGCCCGTCCGGCGCTGCCCCCACGGCCGTCCCATACTGACCGGTATAAAACAGGACGAGCTGCTAAAAGCCGTCCACAGGCCCGCCGGGCGCAAAACGCAATGATCAATACGGAAAGAAGGCAGGTCCAACGGCGCAGCGCACCGTTGTATACTAAACTTGACCCATAAAAATTTTACCTGACGAAAAGCCCCCCGCCGCTACGCCGGAAGGTCGAAGGTAATTTCCGGTTCGGCTTCTTTCCCTTTTTTATCCGTATGTTAAAGCAAAACGCGGGTTAACCACCAATTATATTTACATGAGACATTTTAGAATGCTGAAACAGGGCGTGTGGTACGAAATCAGTACCCGCGTCAACAACCGGGAACCCCCGTTCCGCGGAGGGCGGGCGCCGGCGCTGTTCGGACGGGTGTTCCGGGAGACCGCGCAAAGGTTTATCTTCGCGGTCCGGGGCTTGAGTCTTGCCGGCGACCGGCTGGCCTTTTACATCAGGCCCGCGGACGGGTTCGAGCTGCCGGCGATAATGGACTTGTTCGATAACCCGGTTGGTTATCTCACAAGTCTCCCAAAAAACACGGATTTTTGGCAAAATCCGTGTTTTTTGTTGTTTTTAAGCGGTTGTTGTTCAGAAACTGAGGTTTCTGAACAACTCTAATGAAATGGCTGAAGCAGACCTTTGCCCAGAGGTACAACCGGGACAGCGGACGGACGGGGCACCTGTGGGGCGACCGGTACTGGTCGCGGATCCTGGAAGGGGAGCCGCCGGACGGCGGGGGGGCGGGAGAGGCGGCGGGAGACACCCCGGCCTGCGGGGTCAGACCCCGCAGCGGGCGACGGGCGGACTTGGCCGCGTTTTCCCGCCTATACCCCCTGCCAGCCGTCCCGGCGCCCGGATAGCGGCATAATCCGCCCGCCGAATCGCAGCAGCCGCCATTTCCTCCCCAAACCGGACCCGTCCAGGGTGATACGTCTACCCTGAAATCTGAATTATGGGCCGGTTTTAGCGCTAAAGGCGGGGAGGTTCATTTCGTCGAACTCACGTCTGGTTTAATACCCTGCCGAACCGCCGGTTCGCGCTTGCCGCAGCCCAAGTAAGGCAACACCTACAAATATTTAGTATTAAACCAGACGACATTGTAAACTTCTTACAGAACGACCTCCGTTCCGGCCCACACAACGCTTAAGATACCGTGCGTAAGCTCATTAATCATCACTCTATTCCTGTCGCTTTGCGCAGACGTTTTATGGTGCGGGAGGCGATGGCGCGGGCTTTTTCGGTGCCGCGTGAGAGGATGCGTTCCAGCTTTCCGGGGTCGGAAACAAGCTCGTTGTAGCGGTCGCGGAGGGGCGAAAGTTCGCGGTTGGCCACACGGAACAGTTCTTCCTTCGCCTCACCCCAGCCCATGCCGCCGGCCCGGTAGCGGGAAGCGAGGGCGGTCTGCTCACCAGGGTCCGCGAAGAGTTTGTAGAGCGCAAAAATCAGCGAGCCGTCCGGGTCCTTCGGCTCGTCTACGCACTGGGAATTCGTCACGGTACGCATGATCAGCTTGCGCAACGCGCTCTCTGTCGAAAAAAGCGGTATCGTGTTCCCGTAGCTTTTACTCATCTTACGACCGTCCAGACCGGGAACGACGGCGACATCCTCCTCTACAGCGGCTTCCGGTATCTTAAGCAGTTCCTCTCCGTAGTTGTGGTTGAACGCGCCGGCGATGTCCTGGGCCATCTCGACGTGCTGGGTTTGGTCACGGCCCACCGGCACGACATCGGCGTCGAACAGCAGGATGTCCGACGCCATAAGCACGGGATAGGTGAAAAGCCCCATGTTGATGCCGGCGTCGCCGTCCTCACCCTTTTCCGTGTTTTGCCGGACCGCCGCCTTGTAGGCGTGGGCGCGGTTCATCAGGCCCTTCGGCGTGAAGGCCGCGAGGATGGTCGCAAGCTCGAAGGTTTCCGGTACGCCGCTCTGCCGGTAGAAGATCACCCGCTCAGGATCGATCCCCGCCGCGAGCCAGCCCGCCGTTATGCCCGTTATCGCCCGCCGCAAATCGGCGGGGTTCTTTACGGAGTTCAACGCATGGTAGTCCGCGATAAAGTAACGGGCGTCGTAACGTTCCGCAAGCCGCAGGGCAGGTTTTATCGCCCCGAAATAGTTTCCAATATGCAAAATCCCCGTAGGTTTTATGCCGGTCAGCGCTGTTTTCATGTTTGAAGTTTAAGGTTTACGCCCTCCTTGCGCAATAGAGCGCATTGCCTAATAATTATTCTAGCTGAAAATGGATGGTTGCCTAGAAACAGAATCTGGTCGAAAATGATTTAAGTTTTTATATGAGCTTTTCCCAAAACCCGGTTGGTTTTGGGAAAAGCTTCCGAAAAAACGGTCTAATGGGACTTTAGTCCATGTGCGTTTACTTAGGGATAGGGTGTAGCGGACGGAACAGGGCGGGAACTCTTTACCGTTTAGAATCGGCACAGGCACAAGGAAGCCGCCGGAGGCAGGCGCCCGTTCTATTATGTGATGATGTCCGGGATACCCATTTCGCAGCGGTTATACAATATCAGCGACGTGCGGATAAAATACCGAACTGTTTTCATGGGATTTTTGGGAACGGCCTTATGTGACACGGTTCCGGATGAAAAGACGATACGGGAATACCGGGAACATTCGGTTGGAGCGAAGGTTATGGACACGTTTTTTACGGGTTTAACCGGCAAGCGGAGGAAAAGAACGTGATAACCCATAGCGGGAGCATCGTAGACGCGACGAGTGTGGACGCGGCGGCAGATGAACAGCCGGAGTGATAACAATACGATAAAGGAATGGGGTATACCGGAAGGACAGGCAAGGAAGAAAACAGGAACAAGGGGCGGCAGAAGGACACGGACACACGATAGGCAAAGAAGAACCATGGGGTTCATTGGCGAAGCCGGTACGGTTTATAGCCTGTAACAAAGTTTGTGTAAACAGAGCCTGTCCCAAAACTAATTGACTTTGCGCTAACGCGCACGGTTTTGGGACAGGCTCTTGCAGTTTTTCCGGTTTTCATCCGTGCAAAACTGCGAATTTCAAGGTTGCTGGACAAGCGAAGCTTGTCTCCCCAAAACTGAAGTTTTGGGAAAGCCTCAACAGTCAAAAAGTGGTAGAAATACCGGAGGGGTTTTATGGCTGGAACACGGGCAGTTAGCGGGAAGGATTTAACCGGTAAGATTCCTGGCGCGGTGGAAGTCAAAGGGCCGGGCCGGGAAGAGGTTCTTGGGGAAGGCGGATTGTTAAAGAAATTGACAGGCCGCTTACTCAGCGGGATTTTGGAAGCCGAATTCGCCCACCACAGGGATCAGACTGTGTGGCGGCGCATACGGACGCTTTCGATGTCGTAACTGAATAGTTCCCTCAGGTCGGAAAGGCCGAGCGCCATCAGCGCCATGCGGTCTATGCCGATCCCCCAGGCCGCTACCGGAACCTTCACGCCGAGCGAGGCGGTCACTTCGGGCCGGAATATGCCGGAGCCGCCCAGCTCGAACCAGCCAAGAACGGGGTGCTTTATGTGCACCTCGACGGATGGCTCGGTGAACGGGAAGTAGCCGGGCACGTACTTTACTTCCTTCGCGCCGGCGACCTCCGTTGCGAACATCTCCAGCATCCCCAGCAGCGTCCGCAGGTTCACATCCTCGCCAAGCACGATCCCTTCAGTCTGATAGAAGTCGGACAGGTGCGTCGCGTCTACCTTGTCGTAGCGGAAGCAGCGCAGCATCCCGAAGTATTTACCGGGTATTTTCGCGTGGGGCAGCGTTTTGGCGGACATGACCGTGCCCTGGCTGCGCAGGATAAGGCGTTTGGTGAACTCGCGGTCAAACGTGTAGCCCCAGCCCCGGCTGCCGGTGTCGCCGCCGTTTTCGTGGGCCGCCGATACGGCGGAAAGCCAGGGTTCGTCGATCTTCTTTGCCGAGGCGGGTTCCGCGATATGGTACACGTCGTGAATGTCCCGCGCCGAATGGAACTGCGGCATGAAAAGCGCGTCCGAATTCCAGAACTCCGTCTCGACAAGCGGCCCGTCGAACTCCTCGAAGCCCAGGCTGACAAGTTTGTCCTTCGTCTGTTCCAGAAACTGCGAATAGGCGTTGGTTCTGCCCGTCAGGAGCCTCGCGGGCGGTACCTGAACGTTGTAGACCCTGAAGGTTTTGCCTTTCCATGCGCCCGATTCGAGCATCTGTGGCGTAAGAACGCCGATCTCCTCGCCAGAAAGCCCGGCCCTCTTCAGCGCGGCGGCAAGCTGCGCATGTTCTTCGCCAAAGCTGAAGAACACGGTTTCCCGCTCCGTCATGCGGAACGCGGAGAGAGAGGCGGCGCGTTTCTTTGCCATGCCCGCCGCCGCCTCTCTCTCCGCATTGTTAAGGGCGCTTTCCGGAAGGAGCCTGTCCTCCGCGTCCGCGCCCTTCGTGAGGAGGGCGCGGACAACGGCGAAATGGTCCGCTGCGGGGCCTGAGGCCGGACGTCCGTCCTTGAGGCTCTCCGGCGGAAGGCTTATGCCGACCTGTTTCGCGTCGTTCATGGCAAAGAGGCCCAGCTTCGCCAGAAGGCCGAACGCGCTGCCGACATCTTTGCCATCGACGCCCAGCGTTTCGGCAATTTCGGGCAGGGTGAGGCCGGGTTTTATCCTGACAAGCTCCAGCATACGCTCTTCGGGCGTACCGTTCGCCTTCCACGAGCGGCCAAGCTCGGTTATCTCGTAGAAAACGGCGGTCTCGCGCCGCTTTTCCGAGATAAGGCCCTTCGCCAGAAGCCAGGAAAGCACCTGGTTCCCGCTTTTAAAACCGAGGTCCGCCTCGATCCTTTCGACCGAAAGCTCGTCGTCTTTTCCGTAACGCAGAATAACTTTAACTTCGAGAGGGTGCAGATTCTTTATCGTGTTCTGAATATCCATACCGTAGGCACAGTCCTTTAAGAATAAAATCGGGCCGTTTCCCCAAACAGGCAAGACTCCGGCGGCCCAAACAGTCTACCGGGTTTGATTCTTGCACGCCTCACCCGCGAAAATCAAGCGGCCTGGGGGTTCCCGCAGGGTAACGTCATTTAAAAATCCGTGATATAAAGAACGTACCTTGGGAGGGGTAAAGAAGTGGAGGTTACGGAAGGAGACATAGCACGGATGGAGGAGTGCCTCAGGGGGATAAAGG